>JAUXGY010000003.1 GCA_030621805.1 Kiritimatiellales bacterium
GCCAGAGAGCACGCCATAGAGGTTTTCTTTACTAACAGAGAGTGGCACGCCGACTGCTAAACAAGAGTCCATGAAAAATAAACACAGTATCCTTAGCCTGCTCGATATGGATGTTGGCAGTTTTGTCAGCTACGAGCTCACCGCCGAATTGCTCACAACCAAACTCTTTCGAGTCTTCACCCTCAACACCATACCGCTTAAGAGGGTCTTGGTTCTCAGAGAGGCCGCCGACCGAGATATCACTCGGCTTAACCGGGTAAACTGGTTCAGCGCGTTTAAACGCCGTTCACTCTGCCCCGTCTATACCCTTCAAGCCACGGAAAAATCTCCGCGTATTTTCATGCGACTCGACCGAGGATCTCACGTTGCCCTGCAAAGCGCATTAGGGCAATTACATGCCGGATGACACGCGTAATCCCATCCTCCTCAGCCCATCATCTCCGAGTTCCCCGTGCGCTTACGAATTGCACGGAAGCCTGCTCATAGCCCGCCTATTCGGTCGAGTTCCACTATTCAGCATCCATCTTTCAAACGTTCACTACCTACGCCTGGCTACACGCGACGAAATACGCCCATTCTATCTATTGAGCAACTGGGTGAAATTCCTTCCTTATCGCCGATCCATCTGTCCTGTCTATGTGCTAAAGGCGAAAACCGGCCGACGCCTTTTTTTAAAGCTCAATGGCTCTGCCCACTTTAAGTTGAGGCAGGCTATCGGCCGGCACCGCGAACAAAACAACCAACATATCGCTGCATAGTCCCTCCTCCGACGAACTTCCGCCTCCGATTGAGGCTTGTATTCCTTTCTGCAATCTTTACTTTTGTTCTCCTGCAACCGGAGAAGAGTCATCCCCACGTCTGACATTAAACTAAACCGCTATCTCATTCCCCATCGCAAAGAAATTATTGGAACGGTGGTGTGCGTGTTGGTGACCGTCGGCATCAACCTCTACCTGCCCTATCTCATGCGGTTGGTCATCGATGGACTCACCGAAAAGACACTCGATTCAGCGACCCTTTCCAAACTGCTAGGGATCTATTTATTACTGGGTGCAGTGGCGGTGGTGGTTTCACGCTTTCTACGCAAGCTCCCGCTTAAACTCTCGCATAAAGTTGAATATGCCCTGCGCTCCGATGTGTTCGATCACCTTACAAAACTCGATCAGGAATACTACCGCAGCGAGCGCACGGGCGACCTGATGACGCGCATGTCGTCGGACATCAACCTGATTCGCGACGCCATCGGACAGGGTCTACTCCAAGGGATTCGCACTATTACCGTGCTGGTATTCGCGTCGATCGTGATGATGTTGACCGACCCCGGCCTATCGCTGCTGGTCTATTCGCTGTACCTGCCCATGGTGGGCATCTTTTTCCTGATCCTGCGCGTAATGCGCCGCCATCAAAAAGACCTGCAAGAGCATGTATCCGAAGTTTCCAACTTTTCGCAGGAAAGCTTTTCAGGCATCCGCACCCTCAAAGGCTTTGCACTCGAGCGGCGGCGCAACGCGCAATTCAAGGAACTCAACAGCGGCCTCGTCCGAAAAAACATGCGCCTGCAAGCCTCCCGCCAAAGCCTCTGGCCCTTCATGGCCTTTTGGTTCAGCCTCGGCATGATCCTGATCCTCAACCTCGGCGGGCGCAGGATCATCGACGGCGGGCTGACGCTCGGCACGCTCACCCAATTCATCCAATACCTGCTCTATATGCAATGGCCCCTGCTCGCGCTCAGTTGGAGCATGAGCCTCATCCAGCGCGGAAAGGTCAGTTGGGTCCGGGTTCGTGAAATTCTCGAACGAGAATCGTCGCTGGAATCCAGAAGTGAGAACACGGAACCGAAGAAGGATCAAGGGGATGCCGGCATCCAGTTCCAAAACGTCTCCCTGAACATCCAGGGCCGGCACTTCCTCCACGACATCGATCTCAACATCCCAGAAGGCACTACGCTCGGCATCACCGGGCCAACAGGGAGTGGCAAGACCCTACTAGTCTCGCTGGTGGCACGGCTGATGGACCCGACCTCCGGTAGTGTTTTGATCGGAGGCGACGATATCCGCGACATGCCACTAGCCCACTTGCGCGGCATAATCGGCTTCGCCGCGCAGGAACCCGTTCTCTTTTCCCAAACCCTCGAACACAACATCGGGTTCGGTGTCGCCAAGCCCGACAAGGATCTCATCGGCTGGGCGGCCGACATTGCCCACCTGCGCGACGACGTGGAGGGCTTCCCGGAGCGCTATCAAACCGTGCTCGGCGAGCGCGGCGTAACCCTCTCCGGCGGGCAACGCCAGCGCACCGCCATCAGCCGTGCCATTGCACGCCGCCCCGACATCCTCATTCTCGACGACGTCCTCTCCGCCGTCGACACCCAAACGGAGGCGGCGATCATGGGCAAGCTTCAACCGGTCATGAACGACCGCACCACCCTATTCGTCAGTCACCGTATTTCGACCCTGCGCTATGCCGACGAAATCGTTGTGATCGAAAACGGCCGCATCACCCAACGAGGTACGCACGACGAGTTGATCCGGCAACCCGGCTACTATTCCGAGCTCAACACCCTCCAGCAACTCGAAGAACAACTGGAGGCCGGATCATGAAAATGGCCAAACGCCTGCTTGCCTATTCGCTGCCGTATTGGCGCTGGCTGTCCCTCGCCCTAGTGATGATTGCCTTCACTTCGCTCTCGATAAACTACCTGCCGATACTCATCCAGCGCGTGACTGATCAATGCTTGATGAACACGTCGAGCCCGGTCGCCGAGCGTATTGACCTGCTGATGAAGCTGAGCCTGCTCTATATCTCGATCGCCGCCATCGGCCACGGGGTGCGTTATTTCCAAGGGCTACTCACCGCGTGGATCGGCCAGAAGATTATCTACGACCTGCGACTGGAGGTGTTCCGCAAGGTGCTGCGCATGCATCAGGCCTACTTCGACCAAACCGCCGTCGGCACGCTAATGACGCGCGTGACCTCCGATATCGAACGGCTCCAGCATTTTGTGACCGAGGGCGTCGTTGGCACCATCGCCGACCTCTTCATGCTGCTGGGCATCATGGGCTACATGATCTACATCAGCCCCAGCCTTTCGCTGGCCATCTTCATTCCCCTTCCTCTGCTCTTCGCCTTTCTTCTTTATATCAACGTCAAACTGCGTAATGCCAACCGCGATATCCGCGACCGCCAATCGCGCCTCAACGCGCTCCTTCAGGAAGACCTGACCGGCATGACTACCATCCAGCTCTTCAACCGCGAGGCCAGCGCCATGGTCGACTTTGACCAGCGCAACACCCACCTGCGCTCGGCCTACTTCGATGAAGTGCACTGGTTCAGCCTCTATTTCCCGACCATCGAGGGAGGGCAGGCCATTTCCATCCTTCTCATCCTCGCGGTCGGCGGCATGCTGATCCTGAATGGATCAACGGCCATCACGCTCGGCATCTTCGTGGCCTTCCTCGCCTACATCCGCGACTTTTTCCGCCCGCTCGGATCGCTGGCCGATAAGGCCGGATCGTTCCAGATCGCCATGGCTTCCATCGAGCGGGTCTTCAACCTGCTCGACCGCCCGGAGGAAGTGGCCGACCCGGCGGAACCCGCCAATCCCGACCACATTGCCGGAACCATCGCCTTCAACAACGTCTGGTTTGCCTACACCGAAGAAAACTGGGTCATCAAGGATCTCTCGTTCTCCGTCGAACCCGGTCAGGTGCTCGCCGTAGTTGGTGCCACAGGCGCGGGTAAGAGCACCATCACCAACCTGATCGGCCGTTTCTACGACGTGCAAAAAGGTGCGGTCACGATCGATGGCGTGGACGTGCGCAACTTTAGGAAATCCGACCTGAACGAACGGCTCGGCTATGTTTTCCAAGACCCCTTCATCTTCGCCGGCTCCGTCGCCGATAACATTAGCCTGCAAACACCGGGTATCTCCCGCAGCGACATAGTCAATGCCGCCCGAACCGTCAACGCCCACGCCTTTATCGAAGCCATGCCCGAGGGCTACGACACCGTCATGAACGAACGCGGCGAAGGGCTTTCGCTCGGCCAAAAACAACTGCTCGTGATGGCGCGCACCCTCGCACAGGAACCGGAACTTCTCTTCGTACTTGACGAGGCAACCGCCAGCGTCGATACCGCCACGGAGCTACTCATTCAGGACGCCCTTGGAAAAATGATGTGTAACCGTACCAGCATCGTCATTGCCCACCGACTTTCCACCATACGCCATGCCGACCGCATTCTCGTCATGCGCCACGGCGAACTGGTTGACCAAGGCACACACGAGGAACTCATGGCGCACGATGGCTACTACCGCCACCTCTACGAGCTCCTTCTCCACGCACCGGAACCCTGATCTAATACCTCTACTCCAGCATTTATCTTGCTTTAAATAGCTCTTCTCGGATGTGCTTTTTTTAGAGGTTTCTATCTCGTCGATAGGTTTGGCAGACCATTCCCTTCGGTTATTATTTACTTCGTAAATTATCTTTCTGCTGGGCTTCAAGGTTGCCGGTTGATTTCGACGATGGCAGAGAAGTTTGCGCTGTTTCCGAAAGAAAATCCGCTTAGACGCCGAGCAGGGTGTGAACAATATCGGCTGCGGCAAAGTCCGGATTTCCATCCGTGCAGAAGCGGCCAATCCCGACGAGATCGTCGCCCATGGTAATAAGACATTTTTCATCGGTCCCATTGGGTAGGCGCTGCGGCATACCGACGTTGGCGATCAGCGCATTACAGAGGCAGACACTTCCGTTCGTATCCTCTTCAACTCCCCCTTTAGCGACATATGAGACGACGGGCTCAGCGGGACAGCGGTAGCCGATCTTCCCATCGGAACGACGGTAGGGTTGGCGCAGGAAGCCAAGGTCGCATACCCGCCGACGTTGCTCGTAGACCGATTGATCGGAGAGGCTTCCTTCCAGCCGAGCCACCTTGAACGGGAAGCCCGTGGGCGATGCATGCGGATCGGTGAAAATCATTGCCTCGCCAGAGAGTACCCGCGCAACCAGTTCGCTGCGGATATCAGGAACCAACCCTGATTCTTCGCACAGGGCAAAGGCGGTTCCGACTTGAATTCCGCACGCCCCTTCGGCCAAAGCCTGCTGAAGGCCTTCGGACGACCCAACCGAACCGGCCACCCAGAACGGCAGCCCCATATTGCGAAACGCTGAAAGATTCGCAACGTCGCGAGGCCCATAAATGGGCTCGTCCTTCTTACTCAAAATAGTTTTCCCGCGCGGCGGGGCATTGTGCCCGCCGGCCAGGTTACCCTCGACAATAAAACCGTCAATCGGCCCGGAGGCCTTGCGTAACAGAATCGAGGCCAGCGCCTCGGAGGAGACAATCGGCAGGAAATCAGGAATATCCATGATTTCAGGGAGGCAGCCTTTCTCGATAAACTGCGCCGGGTCAAAAATTTGATTATACGTTTCCCGTCCGCCGTTTTCGCAGGGAATGGAAACGGGATACTCGGCGAGATCATGGCGCGAAAGCGCCTCCAACACACCTGGAATCGCCAGCGGAATTCCCGCACCCATGATGACGACGGCTACGCCAGCCAACAAGGCTCCGTAGATCGCCGGTAAATGCGGCAAATGTATTTTTTCAAGATAGTTGATCCCCACCGGATTAGAGTGCCCTTCCCGTGCCAGAAAAACCTCAACAAAATTTCCAACAATGCTGAGTTCCTGCGATTCGCGGCACCCTTCGAGGGTGTGCAGAGGGAGGGTTCGGTACGGGGTATCTGTAGATTTTCCGTCGGGAACAAATAAGGTGTCAAGAACGCGCTGAGCCATCTGGGGAAAGGGGAAATTCTTAAGTGCACGCCGGATGTGCCCTTCGGGATCACCATTCTGGAGTCGCCGTGCAACCACCTCGTCGAGTCCGGTTCCGGAGACCACGCCCAGCTGTCCAATTCGTGAAACCGCTTGGGCAAGCCGCCAGTTCGAAACGGCTGCTCCCATCCCGCCCTGAATGATTTTTGGAGGTGCAATCTTCATAATTAGGGGGACTATGCTAAGCCTATTAAAAAATAGCGACGACAATCGCCAACAGAGATCCCTCCTTCGTCGGATCCGGCCCGCCAGAAAACCTCCCTCCGCGAAAGGGGCGGCACTCCCATCGAATCACGCCACATACTGTCGCCGAAATTCCCTAGGTAAAACCCCCATGAGTTTGCGGAAATTGCGGGTAAAGTGCGAGTGGTCATAAAAGCCGCAGTCAAGCGCTATGGCGGCGATCGTATCGTTGGTCGTGGTGAGCAACAGGCTGGCGGCACGAATACGCACGTTCATAATATGCTTGAATGGCGAAATCTGGAAAACCTTGCGAAAGCGCCGCTCGAACTGGCTGACAGAGAGGTGCATCAACGAGGCAAGCTCCTTGATTTCGATCTGATTCGCATAGTGATCGCGCACATGTTCGAGTACCACCTGCATCTCGGTGTAGGGGCGCAACACCAACCCTGCTCGGGTGAGGTCGCGCGCGGTTCCTGCAAGGCCGATAATTTTTCCGGCGGAGGAGTAGAGCGGCACCTTCGTTGTAATGAACCAGTGGATCGAGTTTCTTGGATCCGGGGCGAGTTCCACCCGATCAATAATACTTTCCCCGGTCTCGATTACATAGAGGTCGTCCTGCACATAGCTTTCGGCACGGCTCATTGGGAAATAGTCAAAATCGGTCTTGCCGATAATCTCCGCTTCCGTCTCGGCCCCGCATTGCCGCACAAACATATCGTTGGCCATCACAAAATGTCCTTCACGATCTTTCACGAAAAAGTAAACCTCTGGAAGATGGTTGAACAGCAGTTGCATCTGTAGCGGACTATGCATCCGTTTCAGGAACCCGGCTTTAAACTGTTCAGCATTCATGATCACTCCCTTTTTCTATGATGCCGAAAATATACAATTAACCGCCCAGTATCTACAAGACTATGAACGCGCCAAAATATAGGATAATAAACGCTCATAAAAAGAGGGACTGAACAAAAAACCACAGATGGCACTCAGCCGCTAAAGCAGAATGTGAGATTTCTTATGAAAACAACGAGACGAAACCTATTAAAAAGCTCGGCGGGGGTCGGTGTGGTGGCGGGCTTCCCGGTCATCGTTCCCTCCTCCGTGTTTGGCGCCGACGCACCGAGCAACTGCATCACCATTGGCGGCATCGGTACAGGCGGCATGGGCAAGGCCAACTTGCACGAATTCATCCACAAGAAAGGTACCCGCGTCCTTGCGGTGTGTGATGTCGATAAAAACCACCTGGCTCAAGCAAAAGCCCGTGTGGACAGACGCTATGAAAACACCGACTGCACCACCTACACCCATTTTGAAGAGCTACTTGCCCGCGACGATATCGACGCGGTATTCCACGCCCTGCCCGACCACTGGCATGGCCTCGTGTGTGTAG
The DNA here is from genome assembly GCA_030621805.1 of Kiritimatiellales bacterium. GTDB lineage: Bacteria > Verrucomicrobiota > Kiritimatiellia > Kiritimatiellales > Pontiellaceae > Pontiella. Next base: position 7,408 of record JAUXGY010000003.1, read on the forward strand.
CGGCGGCCAACGCCGGTAAAGATATATACGGCCAAAAACCTCTCGCCCGCACCATCAAGGAAGGCCGAGCCATCGTCGATGCCGTCGAGCGCAACGGCGTGATCTGGCAAACGGGTAGTCAGCAACGTTCGGACCAACGCTTCCGCATGGCCTGCGAGCTGGCACTCAACGGGCGGGTCGGGAAAATTATCCATGCCGAAGTCGGTCTTCCCAGTGGCTCTGGCGGTGGGAAGGCCAATCCCATCCCGATTCCCGAAGGGCTCGACTGGGATCGGTGGCTCGGCCCCGCGCCCAAGCAGCCTTGCCGTAATTTTGGGCGCGGCGGACCGCACTTCAACTGGCGCTGGAGGCGCGACTTTTCCGGCGGGCAAATTACCGACTGGTCCGGGCATAATATTGATATCGCCCATTGGGGTCTAGGTCTCGACCGCACCGGCCCCGTGGAGATTTCGGGAAACGGCACCTTTTCCGATACCGATTTTTTCAACATCATCACCCAATTCAACTTCGATCTCAACTATGCCAACGGCGAACTCATTAAGGTTTCCAGTTCATACCCCCTCGGCGTCCGCTTTGTTGGGGAGGAAGGGTGGATTTTCGTTGGCCGCGGACGGATCAACGCCAGCCACCCCAGTATCCTGAAAAACCCCATCGCCTCGAATGAAATCCATCTTTACCAAAGCCCCGGACACGAGCAGAATTTTCTCGACTGCGTCCGCAACCGGAAAGAAACCCTCTGTCCGGCGGAAGTCGGCCACCGCTCCATCAGCGCCGGACTACTGGGCGAAATTTCCATCTACACGGGTCGCACGCTCAAATGGGATCCCGAAACCGAAACGATCCTCGATGACCCCGCCGCCAGCGCTTTATTAACCCGCTCCTATCGCGAACCCTGGGTCATTTAATTATGAAAAAAAGCATCACCATCCTCGTCACACTTGCACTGGCCACCGCCTGTGTGGCCAAGCCCAATAAAAACCAACTCGGCCCAGCCAAGGAGGTCGATCTTAAAAAGGTCAAAGCCGCCCTGCCGGATACGGCACCCGCAAAACCGACTAAACCCCGGAAGATTTTGGTGGTTTCTCGTTGTGAAGGCTTTGTTCATAAATCGATTCCTATCGGCGTCAAAACCATCGAATTGCTCGGCCTGAAAACCGGAGCATATTCCATGGAAGAGACGCAAGAGATGGCGGCCTTTACCCCCGAAAATCTTAAGCGGTTCGATGCCATTCTCTTCCTCAGCACCACGATGCTCGATCCCACTCCAGGGCAACGCAGCGCCCTGCTCGGTTTTGTCCGTAGCGGCAAGGGCATCATCGGCATCCACGCCGCAAGCGACAGTTTCTACCAATGGGAAGAGGGCGCAAAAATGATGGGCGGCCTTTTTTGCCAACACCCGTGGACGGCCAACTGCACCGTGAGGGTTAAACTCGACGAGCCCGACCACCCCGTCAACGCCTGCTTCCACGGCCATGCGTTCAACATCACCGACGAGATCTACCAATTCAAAGACCCCTACTCCCGCCAGAACCAGCGCGTCATCACCAGCCTCGACCTAAGCGACCCCGATACCCAGACCGTCAAGAACGGGAATCCAAAGGCGATCAACCGCACTGACGGCGACTTCGGCATCACCTGGCTCCGGCGCGAAGGTAAGGGACGGGTTTTCTACTGCTCGCTCGGCCACAATTCCCACATCTTCTGGGATGCACGCATTCTCCAACACTATCTCGCCGGCATCCAATACGCCCTTGGCGATTATTCCGTTCCTGACCAAATTAAATAGAGACCTTTCCCCATGAAATATATTGCCATTTCCTCCCTCTTGCTCGCGGCCACCGTCGCCCATGCACAGCTCGATGCCATCCGCACGCTGACCCCCACCAATAACCAGACCACCTTGCGCCCCATTGAAGCTCAGATTTTTGCAGTGCCACAGACGAAGCATTCCGCGCTCGAAAAAGAACTGCTGGAAATTTTTCAATCGCCCACGACAACCTTAGCCGGCAAACAATATGCCTGCCGCATGTTGCGCCACTGCGCTTCCGAGGCCTGCATCCCCGTACTCGCCCCACAACTCATCGATCCGAAACTCTCGCAGTTTGTTCGCCGCGTTTTCCAAGGACTGGACTCTCCTGCGGTCGACCCAATCCTCATCAAAGCCTTGCACCAAATCACCCCTCCGCTCCAGATCGGGATCCTCGGAACCCTGGGCCAGCGGAGATCAGTAAAGTCTATCAACGCCATCAAGCCTTACCTTAAAAACCCCAATCCGCAGATTCAATCCGCAGCCATCACGGCTCTTGGAAACATCGGCGGCAGGAGTGCTACCAAAGCCTTACTCAAAACCAAAGTAGCTCCGGAACTTTCTACTGAGTTAAAACTCGCGATTCTAAAATGCGCCAGCACCTTGGATTCTAAATCGGCCACAAAAATATACATGAAGTATCGACTCGACGATCATGTGCAAGTGCAGATCGTTTCAGTGGTTGGGTTGACAAAAATTGCTCCTGCCAAATTTACGCCGGAAGTAGTACAGCTTCTAGAGAGCTCAAATCCGAAATATCGCAACACAGCCATCGTCCTGCTTGCATCGCTCCCGACGCCCGGACTCATTGAAGAAATCGAAGCCCTCGCACCCGAAAATCAGGTGTTAGTGATCAGCACACTCGCCGACCGCAAAGCGACGGAGGCCGAAGCGGTCATGCTCAAACTGGCTACCAACAAAAACAAATCCGTGCACGACGCCGCGCTTCTGGCGTTGGGAAATATCGGCACCACGGCATCGATCCAGCCGCTACTTGCGGTGACAGCAACGAATATCCACGCCTTCACTGCGCTCTGTGCACTCAAGGCCGAGGGGGCCGATGCTTCGATTATTCTTTCATTGGAAAACGCCATCGACGAACCGACCACCATCAAAAGGCTCGAATGTCTCGCCCTGCGCCAAACTCACGCGGCCCTGCCCGCCGCGGTCAAAGTAGCCGAAGGTCCATGGAGCCGTCAGACCAAAACGGCCATCGATACCATCGAGACCCTCGTGCGCACTGAGGATTTTCCCCTCTTTGCTCAACTTATGCTTTCCGCCACAGAGACTAAAAAACTCCAAGTCCTGGAAAAGTCGGCCGCAAAAGCCGCCTTGCGCCAGATCGAGATCAACCCCTGCGCCCAGCCGCTAATCGACGCCATTGCGGTCGCAAAACCCGAATCTCAATATGCCCTTCTCCGCACACTTGGACGCATGGGCGGAGAAGTTGCCCGGGAACAGTTGACCCAATCCATCGGAAGCTCCGATCCCGGCACAAAGGATGCCGCCATTCGCGGACTCTGCAACTGGCCCAATCTGGACGTTGCCGATCAACTTCTTGAACAGGCGGAAACGGCCACCATCCAGACGCAACGAACACTGGCTCTGCGCGGCTATATTCGTCTCGCTGGAACCACGAGTGATTTCGCCGTGGTCTCCAACATGTGCTACACCGCCGCCGCAACCGCCAACCAACCCGCAGAGCTCATTGCTACCATTAGCTGCATGCAACGCTTCCAAAAACAAGAGGTACTCGACTTCCTCGCCCCGCACCTCGACAACGTCGATGTATTCGACGAAGCCGCGTGGGCCATCTGCGAAATCTCCAATCGAAAGAACCTCCAGCAATCCGCACTCCCCCTGCTGCAAAAAATTGCCGCAGTTGCCACCGATGAAAAGTTGATGGCCGAGGTCAACAAAAAGATTGAGCAATACCAAAAAACAGAAACCCCTGCCCTGCCGTAGAATGGGCCCACCGCTACTGTCCATTCCGTACACGGATCGACGTTGAATCTACAAGACATTGGATCCCCCTTCGGGTACATTGCCCCGCATAACTATAGAAGCTTAAGGAATGAGCCATGGAACTGAATAGAACCCAATTTATGCAGACGGCCGCAGCGGCAGGAACTCTGCTGGCAACGACGAAGGCGCGCGCGGTTGAAAATGCGAAGCTCGCCGCAAAGAAAAATCCCGACCAGCTCAATATTGCACTCATCGGCGCGGGTGCACAGGGGCGCATCCTAACCGAATCCTGCCTGAAGATTCCGGGCATCCGCTTCATAGCCATCTGCGATATCTGGGACTATTCCCAACGCTATTCCCAACGCTACCTCAAGAAATATGGTCACGAAGTCAACGTCTATGAAGACTATCAGGAACTCATTGCCACCGAGAAGGACAAGCTCGATGCCGTTGTCATCGCGTCCCCCGACTGGATGCATGCCGAGCATGCCAACGCCTGCATGAACGCCGGGCTGCATGTCTACTCCGAAAAGGAAATGTCCAACTCGCTCGAAAAGGCGGCCAGTATGGTGCATACCGCCGCTGCAACTGGACAGCTCCTGCAGATCGGCCACCAACGCCGTTCCAATCCTCGCTATATCCACGCCATCGAAAAACTCATCCACGAAGTTGGCCTGATCGGGACAGTGACCAATGCCACCGCCCAATGGAACCGCGCCAAAACGGAAGACCTTGGCTGGCCCAAAAAATACGAGATGGGTGCCGATACCCTCGCCAAGTATGGCTACAACTCCATGACCGAGTTCCGCAATTGGCGCTGGTACAAGAAATATGGCGGCGGCCCGATCGTCGACCTCGGCTCGCACCAGATCGATCTCTTTGAATGGATCTGGGGCGTCAACCCCAAATCGGTGATTGCCTCCGGCGGAGTCGATTACTACCCCAACCACGAGTGGTACGATAATGTCATGTGCATCTATGAATACGATACCCCCGACGGCATGGCGCGTGCCTACTACGAAACACTCACCACCACCGGCCACCGCGGCTTCTCCGAAGCCTTCCGAGGCGTGAATGGAACCATCGAAATTGCCGAAGTCCCGCAGCGCGGAAACTCTGCCCTGCGCGAAGCCCACGCCCCCGACTGGCAACCCTACGCCGAGAAAGGCCTGATCAACTCGGTCGCCGCACCGATCGCAAAAACCACCACAAAAAATGTCGCGGTCGATGTCCGCGTCACCGCCGAAGCGGGCGCATGGCCCCTACCGGTTGAACTCACCAAACCGGCCCACCAGCCACACCTCGAAAACTTTTTCAATGCCATCCGCTACGGCACCCCGCTTAACTGTCCCGGAGAAAAAGGCTACGAAACCGCCGTGGCCGTCCTCGCCGTCAACCGCGCCGTCGCCTCCGGCCAGCGGATTGAATTCAACCCCTCGGACTTCCACGCATGAAAAGCATTTTTGATTTTCGAATTTTGAATTTTGATTTGCGGGTCTACGACCGCCTTAAAGAAAAGAGGCCAACGCCGCCTGAGTTCCGCACATCGGCAATTATTCTAGTACTTCTCTGCTCCACAGCATTGACGGTTTCAGCGAACCACTTCGATGGAAGCAGAACCCTACCCGTCCACCGCATTCCGCTGGCCGACGAAGAGGGGCAAAAAATTATTTCAACCATGCCGGACGCCATGCCGTTCTCTGCCAAAATGACCTGTGGCGCATGCCACGACTACGAAGCCATCCATAGCGGAACGCACTTTGGCGGAGCTGGGCAGGGCCGCGCCACCGAGCCTTGGATCGTCATCGACGAAACTAGCGGCACGCAGATTCCCGCCGACCGACTCCACCTCTCCTCATGGGAATTCACCAAGCAGTTCGGGAGCCATCTTCCGGGCGGCGGGATCAGCGATCCGGCCGATAAACTGACCGACCCCGACGCCCGCTGGGAAATTTCCGGCGGTCTCGAAATCAACTGTCTCGCCTGCCACAACAACTCCCATCGGCAGGACGCAACCGAATGGGCCAAACAGATTGGCCGCGAAAATTTTCGTTGGGCGGCCACCGCCGCATCCGGCATCGGTGAAGTCGGAGGCATGGCCTCGCGCCTACCAGACTGGTGGAACGTCTATGTCGGCTCCAACCCCGACGACTCCGTTTTCGCCGTACCCCCATCAGTCAACTACGACACCGCACAATTCGATTCCAAGCACCGCATGTGGTTCGACATCGGCAAGCCAAAGGATTCCAGCTGCCTGCATTGCCACTCCGCCCACCCCGTCAGCGCACAGCGCATGGATATCCCCGGCGATGTGCATACTGCCGCCGGGCTCGCCTGTGTTGATTGCCATCGCAACGGCGAAAACCACCAAATGCTACGCGGCACGACCGATGCCATGAGTTGTGCATCCTGCCACACTCAAACGGGCCAGCTCGGGGCACCTATGGCTCACCACAAGGGTTTACCACCCATCCATTTTGCTAAACTAACCTGCACCGCCTGTCACTCCGGCATGGCACCCGCCAATGAGCCACATCTCGTGCGCACCTCGCGCGCCAACCGCCTCGGCATCTATGGCCGCGCACAATGGTTCACCGAATCCCCTTTTATCGTTGAGCCCGTATTTATGAAAAATTCCGACGGGAAAATCGAGCCACGCCGCATGATGTGGCCGGCGTTCTGGGCCTACACCGATGGCATCCCTCTCGATGACGATCTCGTTGTAGAGGCCGCTATCGGGGTACTCGACACCGAGCAGCAAGTTGCCGCGATCCTTGCCAAACTCGCCCTCTCAGAAGGCGCACCGGGCGAGCCGCTCTTTGCCGCCGGAGGAAAACTCTATCGCCGCAATACTGACGGCGGGCTTACCCTCGCTGGAAGTATGCACACGCCACTGACCTGGTTCTGGAACACCGAAACCAATCTCATTTCCACCATTCCCCATTTCGACGTGACCGCCGAAGAGATCGACTATAATGCCGAAGGCTTGATTGTCGCCATCATGGAGGCGCTTAAACCGCTCGACGTGGTCGCGATCACTCAAGGCAAGCAATTCGCAAAAGGACCCGACGGCTACCTTGCCGGAACCAACAGTACACTAGCCTCCGGTTGGTACACGGCGGCAGGCCAACCGCTGGTCTCCCCATTTGTGCAACGTGCGGTAATCGATACCGTCGGCAACGCGCTCTCGTTTAATGAGGAACAGGTTGCCCTCATGCTCAAAAAACTTGGCAACACCACCTGCTATATTTCCAATGGTCGGAAGTTTTCACTCTCCGGTGATACGCTCATCGACGAAGACCACCAAGCCGCCGAACCGATTTCATGGCCGATCGGCCACGATGTGCGCAGTGCCGCACAATCGCTCGGGGCCAGAGAGTGCCAGGAGTGCCACTCGGCGGATTCGCCATTCCTATTCGGTAACGTGACAGCGACCGGGCCGCTCCTCACCGATCGAGCCCAGATCGTTCCGATGTATGCATTTCAAGAGTTGGACCGTGGCTTCAATCAACTATTCGGAATGACCTTCACAGTGCGAAAATACTTCAAAACCGCTTTAGGTATTCTCGCCGCTCTGCTCAGCCTGATTGTGTTGGCCGTCGGACTGCCCACCCTCTACAAATGGGTGACAAAAATTGAAAACACTGAAATCCGAGGACTGACCCCTCTGTTGGTGGTGAGCATGGCGGTGCTAGCTGTTACGGGGTTTTTGTTTGGGTGGCCGGTTAGCGATCCGTTGGATGGCTTCCCTTTGCTGAGCCACGTCGGGTTCGGGGCGCTATATGCCGTTACCCTCACCGTCTGGGCACTGCTCCGCGCGAAATCTGACGGCAACCTTTGGTTCTGGCTGATGCTTGGTTGCGGCATCGTGCTGATCCTCAGCATTCTGATCGCCATGTTTCCAATCCTTGGAACCCATGGCCAGCACATCACGATTATTCTTCACCGCGTCGCGGCGATCCTGAGCATCGTTGCGGCAGTGATGGGTTGCCTAACCGTTAAGAAAAATTAATGCGCGAACCGGTTCATAGTTTCACGCACGAGGCCATGACGACAACGTTCGAGGTGATCATTGCCGGGCAGGAGCACGCGTATGCGCGGCAGGCTTCGGCTGCGGTCTTCCGCGAGGTTGAACGGATCAACAATCTACTGAACAAATATGATGCCGGCAGCGATATCGGACAGGTCAATCTTTTGAAGGCGGACGAAAGGGTCCGTGTAAGTATTGAAACGCTGGAATGCCTAGAGAAAGCCATCTGGGCATACCATATTTCCGGCGGCCTATTCGACCCTACCATCGGAACGGGTTTTCATGAGTTGGTCGTCGACCGCTCTACCTTTTCCGTGGGTTGGAAAAAGGGGGGCAAGGGAGAGATCGATTTGGGCGGTATTGGTAAGGGATTCGCCATCGACAAGGCGGCGGAAATTCTCAAAGACTGGGGAGTGGATAAGGTGGTGATCAACGGCGGAACCAGCACGGTGCTGGCCCGGGGCAAGGAATGGGATCTTGGCGTGGGCGGACCGTGGGGCACAAAGGCAGGATTCACCTCGGTCCATCTCAAGAATCAGGCGCTGAGCGGTTCCGGCACGGAGGTGAAAGGCGCGCATATCATCAATCCCAAGACGGGTAAACCGGCCACGCGCCACTTGGCGGCCTGGGCCATCCACCCATCAGCAGCCACGGCGGATGCGCTATCAACGGCCTTCATGATGATGGCACCGGAAAAAATCAAGCTGCTGTGCGCGGCAAACCCAGGAACCGTTGCCTTTGTTGTTGCTCCCGATGAATCCCTCATTAAAATCGGTGTCTAAAAAACACAAATACGGACGTTTTATATACAAGATATTCAGCTACAGAATAGGTATAGTAACGTTTTAACAGGAGGAAAATAGACCATGAAGACAAACTTAAAAATTGTATCTATAGCCGCATTGGCGGTCATCATCACCGGTTCCGCAATGGCAGAGGAGATGGTTAAGCTCAAACTTAAACTGCCCAAGCCACTTTTTGCCGGAACACCAAAAACCATTAAGACCCCGAATCTGGAACGCAAAGCCGTCATTCCAGAAATCATGGTTCCGGCAGGCGTCAAAAACATAGCATCCGAAATGGAAGTCATCGGCTCCGACGACTTCCCCGTGATTGGTGAGCTCGAATATATTACCGATGGCGACAAAGATGGAGCGGACGGCTCCTATGTCGAATTAGGCCCGGGCGTGCAATGGGTACAGATCGACCTTGGCGCAAAGAAAACCCTCTATGCCGTTGCCCTCTGGCACTACCACGCCCAGGCGCGAGCCTACCGCGATGTTATCATTCAAGTGGCCGACGACGCTGACTTTACCGAAAATGTGCAGACCCTGTTCAATAACGACCACGATAACTCCGCGGGCAAAGGGATCGGCAAGGACAAGGAATACATCGAAACCAACAAGGGCAAGCTCGTCGATGCCAAAGGAGTAAAAGGACAGTTCATCCGTCTCTATTCCGCGGGTAGCACGGGTTCCGACATGAACCACTACATCGAGGTGGAAGTGTTCGGCAAATAGGATTCCTCATTGCTTCGTAAGGAAAACCCGGATGGCCTCCGCCACCGGGTTTTTTATTTCCAACCCAAGGAAATCAACTATCTTCTTTTCATGAACAAATGGATGCCCATCGCGTTTTTAATCATTCTGGCGGTCGCGCTGGGATTGCGGGTGCCCAAACTGGCAGACCGGCCGATGCACCACGATGAGGCGAATCAGGCCTACCGCTTTGGGACACTACTTGAAGAGGGTTCGTATGAATACGATGCCGACGACCACCACGGCCCGACCCTTTACTACCTCACCCTTCCCATTGCCTGGTTGACCGGAGCGGAAACTTTTACCGAAACCAACGAGATCACTTACCGCATCCTGCCCGTTCTCTTCGGGTTGCTACTCATCCTCTGTACCCCCCTGCTCCGTAGCGGCGTCGGTTGCATCGCGGTACTCATCGCCGTGCTGTTGACGGCCATCTCTCCAGCCATGGCCTACTACAGCCGCTTCTACATCCAGGAAACTTCGCTCGTCTTTTTTACCTTTCTTGCCATCGCCTCGGGGTGGCATGCATGGAAAGACGGATCGCGCGGTTGGACCATCGTCTGCGGCCTGTCGCTCGGGCTTATGTTCGCCACCAAGGAGACCGCCGTCATCGCCTATGCCGCTATGCTTGGTTCGGCGGTTCTCTGTGCTCTCACAACGCGCAACGTTAAACTCCCCCTCAAACCCCTTCTGCTGGCAGGTGCATCTGCCATAGTCATCGCCTTCGTACTCTTCTCCTCCTTCTTCACGAATCTGGACGGCCCACTCGAATCAATCATGGCGTTCAAGGGATACGTTGCTCGGGGTTCCGGTATCGACACCGATCATGTGCATCCGTGGAATTTTTATCTCGGAATGTTGATCCGACCCGAGGGTCTCGCTTTCGGACTGGGGCTGGTCGGCATCCTTTCCATCCTTTGGAAAAAGATTCCGGCTAACTGCGATCTAGGGCTGGTGCGTTTTATCATGTTCTACACGCTCCTGCTCACCCTCGCCTACTCGGTGGTTTCCTACAAAACCCCGTGGTGCATCCTCTCGTTCCTGTACGGCTGGATTTTACTGGCAGGGATTGGGGGGGCGACACTTCTCGATGCGGCACAACGAGGCTGGAAGCCTCGTCTACTTTTTGCCCTGTTGCTGATTCCCGTATTCGGAACCTATCGGCTTGCCCACCGCACGGTATTCCGCTTTGCGGCGGATCCTCGCAATCCGTATGTCTATGCCCATACCGCACCCGACTTTAAGAATCTGGTTCGACGCATCAGCGAACTAGAGGCCGTCAGCCCCAAAGGAAAGGAGTTGTATATCCAAGTTGTGGCCGACCCAAAAGAAATGTGGCCGTTGCCCTTCTATCTCCGCGAATTTCCCAACACAGGCTACTGGGTGGAGGCCTTGACGGTTCCAACCCAACCGCAACCCGACATCATTATTTCCTCGCCCGACTTCGAACCCAATTCGGATGAATTCCTCTCCGAATACTACGGACTCCGGCCCGATGTTTTGCTCGCCATTCACATCCGTACCACCCTCTGGGACGCCTTCATCGAAACCCGGAAATAGGTCGAATAGGACAAGGACGGGGGGATCAAGATCAGTCTTCCGGGCAAACAAAAAAACCGCCCTCTCAACAAGGACGGTCTGCAAGCTTCCGGATGGAGGGAGCTAGGCTTTGGTCACCTTTCCAGATTTCAGCGCCTTGGCGGAAACCCAAATACGTTTGACCGTACCATTTTCATCCCTAACACGAACGCGTTGCAGGTTGGGCTTGAACGTACGCTTGGTCGCGCTGGTCACGTGAAGGCCAATGCCCCCCTTTTTCTTCGCTAGACCCTTACGGACAATACTCCGTCCGCTAATCGTCTTCTTCCCTGTAATTGCACATTCCTTGCCCATTTCAAATACCTCTATTCTGTTTCTTCTTCAAAAAATCCCCGATTGATCAGGAGCAGGGGAATTTAAGTGTTTCCGGCTGCTTTGCAAGTATAAACCTTCGGTTTTTAAACTCAGGTTTCAACCCTGTTTCACCGACGAACCTCCGTGCACATTAAGATTGCTTTCAAGGGGCTGATATGGAGAATTCCGGTTTTCGCCTAAACAAGAATCAGGAGCTTTAATGGACACAGGAAAACGCCAACATCTACAAGATATCTACTCGAGCGAGCGGATTACCAAAGATGAATTCACACCTCAGGTCGCCAAAGAGGCGGTTGAAGAGCGCAAGCGTGATATCCGTCGTCACCAGTTTACCAGCTTTCTGCTGGGAGCCACGGTGCTTGTTTTGCTACTTGCTCTGGTCTACATCATTACGAACGAATTTATCGATATCCACTCGGTCGCACCTTCACCCACTCCGATCAGCCAGTCCTATATCCCCCGCTACTCGCTACCCGCAGAATCCCAATGGGTGCTCGATTTCTCGCGCACCTATGGAAGCCCCGAATGGACGGGCGAAGGCGAGCGCCCGTTTAGCGCGGAATGGGTGCGCAAGGCGGCCTACAACCTTGTTCTAGCCGAACAAGCGGCGGGCATCGGTAAAAATGAAGAGGCGGCAGGATACTATGAAGACGCCTTGGAAATTCTGCCCGACATGGAAGGGGTGAAGGTACCGCTTGGCATGATCTATTTCAAACTCGAGGCCTTCGATAAGGCTTTGGTTTTACTCGAAGACGCACCCGAAGTGGATCTGACTCCCAACGTACTCAACAACCTGGGAGCAGCCTGCCTTGCCGCCGAGGCCTACGACCGGTCGGAAACCTATCTCAAACAGGCCATCAGCGAAGATCCCTCCTATGCGGAGGCGCAGAAGAACATCGCCGAGCTCTACAAAGCGCAAAAGCGCGACGACGAGGCCGTTGAGGCCTATGAGAAATATATCGATCTTCGTCCGACGGATATCGACACCCAACACAGCCTTGCGCTCTACCTCACCAAACTTGGAAAGTGGGAACAGGCCGCGGCCTTGCTTGATAACCTGACGAAGGAAATTACGGACGTTTCGGTTCTGTACTTCCTTCAGGCCCGTGCCGAAGCCAAAATCAACCATCCTCAGAAAGCCATGGATGCGCTTCGGCGCGGCATCCAGCTAACCGATCCCAATGCTGCGCTGGCATGGATGGACGATTCGGAATTTGAACTTCTTCGCAATACCGACGACTTCCAGAACATGATTCAGGCTCTGGAATCCTCGCAGAAATAGAAGCCCGCGCCGCGGCGCAGGAACTCTTGAAGGAAAAACAATGCCGTTCCTTGAACAGCTGATCGGAACCCAGACCGGTCTCCTACTGGCCTTTCTAGTCACTGCCGCCGGGGTGGTGCTGGCGGGTGTCCGCTTGAGTCTCTACGGCGATGCACTGGCCGATCGCACGGGAATGGGAAGCGGACTCGTTGGTTTGGTTTTTTTGGCGGCGGTAACCAGCCTCCCTGAACTCGTGGTCTCGCTAACGTCGGTGATTCAAAACACGAACCTGCACCAAGGGGCC
>JAUXGY010000355.1 GCA_030621805.1 Kiritimatiellales bacterium
AGAGCGGAACCAACGTGCCAAACACGGCCAGCAGAATGGAACAAACCACCTGCATCGCTACGGGAACCTGCCAGCTTTCGGCGGAGTAGACCACGAACGAGAGCATCATGTTGTTGAGCGCAAAGAACCAACCCGCGCCAAAACGAAAATAGTCGTACCCCGCTCGTTGCGTCTCATCGCCCTCATAGAACTGATAGCCGAGCATCTTGATATTCTGCGCAATATCGTCCTTACCAATCTTCATAGGGTCGTAGGAAAGCGTGCAGGTTTCGGCGATAAAATTGAGGTTCACATTTCCTATGCCTTGGACTTTGTTCAGGCTGTGATGCACCAACCACGAACAGGCCGGGCAGACCATCCCGCCCACGAGGAAGCAGAGCTCTTGACCGTTCTCGATTTCAGCGTCGTTTCCTTCGAGCTCTTCACCCCCGGGAAAGACGCCTTCAAGCAATTGGGCAATGCGTTCGTCGCGCGCCGAACCATCCAGCCCCATCTTGCCGACAATCGAATAGACCGCCGCGCAACCCGGACAGCAAAACTCCCCGTCCCCGCCGGGAACACTTCGGTTACAAACTATGCACTGTTCGGCCATGAAAACCTCTGTGTCCCTCTGGATCCTCGGTGGTGAAGTCCCCTCATCTATCCAGCCGGAATGAGTTTCATGACAAACAGGCCAATATAGAAAACACCAATGGCGAGGCAGATCCAGGGAAAGGCCTTCTCAAAGCGGGCACCCCATTTTTTATCGACCAACCGACCGAGGGAAATGCCCAGCTGCATAAAGAAGGTTTGCGTAATGACGAAGGCGAGCATGAATGCACCACCGAGCCACCACTTCCCGGTTCCAACGGCCATCGCAAAAGCGGCATAGAGCATCCCGCAAGGAATGAGCGAAGTACAGACCCCGCCCGCCGTTAGCTTACCCAATCCACCACTGAAAAAGCGCGACAGCCAACTTGTTTTGGGTGCCTTCAGTCCTTTTTTACGAAAGGCATAGAGTGCAATGAAAAACATCATTACGCCCGGAAACAAGAGCGACAACAATGCACCACGCAACGGATGCGCCCCTTCCTGACAGCAATAGTGCGCCGGGCCAATATTGATAAACTCCCCGAACGCGCCAAAGAGAAGACCGGCCAGCGTGTAGCCAACAATACGCCCCAGATTGAAAAGTGTCAGCGCCTTCAAGCTCTTTTCGCGGTGCAGCGCACAAACCGAAATATGCAACGGTCCGCACATGGCGTAGCAATGCGGAATGGCGACCCACCCCAAAGCGGATCCGGCAATGATGACAGCGATAAGTTCCTTCATATGGTGTGGCACCCTATCACCCTTTCCGGGAAATTCAATTTCCACATGGGGATAATATAGATGAAAGGCCGCCCCGTGTTTCACGGGACGGCCTTTGGCTTCCAGTTAGGAAGAAACTATTGGGTTACTTTGAGGGCTTCGACCTGACCTTGGCGGGCGTAGTCGGCCGCTTCGGCAAGGATGCGTGCGGCTTCCTGCGGAGCGTGGAAGCCCATGGAATTTTCGGCGGCGATATAGTCTAGCCTCCACTGCGCCTTGCGCTGCATTTCAAGCGCGGGCTTGAGTTGCTTTGCCGAGGCTCCGGATTTCTTGGCGGCTTCGACGGCATCGAGCAGATCCATCAGGGCGGCACCACCGCGCTGCAGGAGGTCATAGTTTTTCTGCTGAATGGAGTCGACGCGGGCCAAAATCTCTTTTTCGGAAAAATGGTGGCAGGTCTGGCAGGCGCGGTTGACGTTCAACAACGGACTGCGAACCCAGTGGTCGGATATCTTGGAAGCACCGTCGCGCATGTAGGGCATGTGGCAGTCGGCGCAGGCTACGCCGCTACGGGCATGGATGCCTTGACTCCAGAGTTCAAACTCAGGGTGTTGTGCCTTGAGAATTTCCGCACCGGATTCCTTATGCTTGTAGTCATAGAAGCGCTCACCCTTAATCTTGGTTTCGTCCCACTCTTTTTCAGCGCCGTCCATCGTCAGGCCGTTGCTCCACGGGAAGGTGAGCGGCATACCGCTGGAACAGTAGTATTCGACGTGGCACTGGCCGCAGGCAAACGAACGCATTTCGTTGCGGGTTCCATCAACGTTTGGATCGTATGGCGTTTTACGGGAGCCTTGCCGCCAGATTTCGATGGACGGAATGGCCGGAACCGGAGCATCGGACACAGCCAGTTTTTGAAGGCCGACGATGAAGGCCGGACGCGTTACGCGCAGCTGCATGGAGTCGGGATCGTGGCAGTCGACGCAGGAAACAGAGTGGCCGTGTCCCATGTCGTGCACCATTTTGTTGAGTTCCTGGTAGGACATCTTGTGGGTTTTATTCATGCCGACGAGGGCATCGCCATCTCCGAGTTCACGATAGACCGGCATAATGGCCGCGTGGCAGTGCATGCAGGAACCCGACTGCGACACGTTATGGCGTTTGGTGTCTTCCTGGTCTTCCAGCATATAGGCGTGGCCTCGGCGATCGCGGTAGTCGATCGAAAAGGCATAGCCGAGGAACATGCGCTTGAGCCACGGATCGCGCTCGATCTTTTCTGCAGGGAGCGCCTCGCTACCGCCATGCCCACCAAACCGGGTGCTGGTGGTGAGCGCGGTGCGCCTGTAGGAGTCGTATTGC
>JAUXGY010000131.1 GCA_030621805.1 Kiritimatiellales bacterium
AAACTGAACCCGGCAGAAGAGCTGAAACAGAGTCTACCACCAGTCACCAACTGGAACACAACCGATGAACACGAGGTCAAGCGAGCAGGTTCCCCTGATTGCGGAAATCATCAAAATAACATTTTCCCAATCAGTCTGAACATAGCAAGGCCTCTGAAGCCATATGGGAGTTCGCTTTAAGACATGACTGGTGTCCTGGTCGGATGCACTGGGGTTGAGGATGAAGCGAGATTCGAGGAAAAAGTTCGCTTTGCCATATTGAATGGTGACCTATCAGGATGAACAGGGGTTTTGTTTTTGGGGTTGTGGGTAACGGAGGTTCGCATTGCCGTATAGAACGGTGTCCTATCGTGAAAAACTGGGGTTTAACTCGGCGGAGAACAGAGAGTAAACGGAGAATTTCTAGAAAAACCGGGCGACGGAATCGTGATTTCGGGGTTTGGAGAATGATACGGGCGCGGGAATCCAGCGTATTGATTTTCAGGCAGTCCATGCAACGTATTCAAGTGGTTGCAGTTATGTGCCGTCGTTCTGAGGGGAAAGAAAAACGACGAACCCGATGTGAGTTCGCCGTAAAAATACATGGTCGATGGATGGCGATGCGAACCCAGAGCACCTACACCCCCAGTCAGTATGCTAAAACATAACCCTTACAACCTGTATCATGCTTAAGAACAGCACTTTACATATGACACTATAATGCTATTAATTTTCCAAATTCCGCATCTCCATAGCGAAAGGTGACCAATTAGAGTGATATGGGGTTCATCCGAAAATCGGTTCGTATTGCCGTAGCGAAAGATATCCATTCAGGATTAAAACCAGACACGGAAAAATTCTCTGTTTACAGTTTCGGAAGAGCTGCTACCTGATCCCAACCATCAAGACTGGAAGCCGGGCAGATTCAGATGGTAACGAGTGTGCTTTAGTTCACCGATTCGGATGAGCGCCCCCTTCTCTACCAGATCCTTTAGATCACGCGTCGCGGTTGATGCAGAGGTCTTGGCAATGCTGATATAGTTATCAGCGCTTAAACCTCCCTTAAATCCTTCCAACCCCTCGGCAAACATTCGGGCGAGAACCTTATGCTGCCGGGCATTAAGTTGATCGCCCAACCGGTCAAAGAACCGGACTTTTTCAATCAGAAATTCGACGCACTGAATCGTGTAGGCCTGCGCCTCTAGAATAGTCTCCGCGAAATAGTGAAGCCACTCGGTGGCTTCCAGTTTCCGGTTCGCACGTTCCAATGCTGCATAGTAATCCTTTCGCTTGGCTTCGATGGTGCGGGCCAACGCAATCAAAGTGGGCTGCCGTAGATTCTGCGATAAGGCTTTCTCGGATATGGCACGACCGATTCGTCCATTACCGTCTTCAAACGGATGAACGCTTACAAAATAAAGATGGGCAATACCGGACCTAATCAATGCGGACAAAGGCTGCTCTCCGTTTGGTGCGGTCTTGTTGAACCATTTTATGAAACCATTCATCTCATAGCTCATTCGGTCCGATGGAGCTGCCTCGAAATGAACCTTGCGCTTACCAACGTGCCCGGATACCACCTGCATCGGATGGGTGGATGTCCGATAGCGGCCAATATCAACCAAATCGCGCCTTCCCTGCACCAGCATGGAATGCCATTTAAAAAGGGATTCATTTGACAGTGCTTCAGACCATTTTTCATAGACGCTAACGGTCATTTCCGCGACACCCTGCTCGGCCGGAGGAATTCGACCATGCTCTGTGGGCAGACCGAACTGATGACGAATTGAGGATTGCAGGCTATCCCTGTTCAGGTACTCCCCCTCAATCTCGGACGTCTTCAGAGCCTCCTCGCTCATCAGCTCAATCTTGAGCGCGGTTTGCTGGCTCTCCTCAAGATGCTTGTACGATCCCAATAAAACGCCCGACGTAGTCAAAAACCTTGATTCCAAAGCCGCAAATGCAGCTTCGTCGTATTTAAAATTTGGCCAGTCCGGTAGTTCCCAATTCCATCTCATGAGCTATAGCCCTCTTTTATATGGCTCATATATAACCACTTTATGGGCTATAAAAAAGCTCTATATAGCTCAAGTTGAAAGTTCGCTTTAAGCAATGACTGGTGTCCTGGTCGGATGCTCTGGGGTTGGGGATGAAGCGGGGTTCGGGGAAAAAGTTCGCATTGCCATATTGAATGGTGACCTATCAGGATGAACAGGGGTTTTTATTTTGGGGTTGTGGGAAACGGAGGTTCGCATTGCCATAGCGGAAGGTGTCCTATCGCAAAAAACAGGGGTTTAACTCGGCGGAGAATGGAGAGCGAACGGAGAATTTCAGTAGAAATTGAGCTCCAAAATCGACTTTTCGGGGTTTGGAGAATGATTCCAATACGTGATCCTGACACAGTAATTCTCAAACCCCTCATGCAACCTATTGATAGCGTGATAGATAAGAGGTCGCACTTTCTGGGCACGAAAAAACGGCGAACTCGCAATGAGTTCGCCGTAGTAAAACATGGTCGGGGCGACTGGATTTGAACCAGCGACCTCTACACCCCCAGTGTAGCGCTCTACCAGGCTGAGCCACGCCCCGATCGAATTTTCAATAACCTTGTAAAATTGAAGTGGCGGACAGTATCACCACCGACCGAACCCGTCAACGCCGACCTCAATAAAAGAAGCTATCCCCAGTCTCAAGGTGGTACTGTGGTCGATCCGGTGGGTTTGTGTGTCCTTACCTCAAAGTCGCGAAGATGCGATAAATGAACAGGGAAATGCTCTAAAATGTTCCCATGCCGGATCGCTCCATGAGCCAGGCCCTGAGTGTGCGGCGGACGGAGCGGTCTTCAAAGGTTTTGTAGTCGGTCGTATACGTTCGACCTTCCGTGTTCGACCACCACCGATCGAATATCTCGCGCGCACGCCGCATGTTGGGATCATCTCGCACGGCACTGACCGCCATGTTGCACTCCGCATTAAAGTTGTCCATGTTGCGGCGCGTGTAGTTGCAGGAACCCAGCAGCAACGTGGCAGTCTCCTCAGCCTGCTCAACATAAAGCATTTTTACGTGGCACTGCTCGCCATGGGTGTCGGCCCAGCGCAGGGGAATACCGGCCTTCACCAACCGGGCGGCCGACTGCCGGTTCGGGATTCCGTTTTTGGTACGCCCAAAGGCATCTTTGGCCGGGTCAAGGATCACTCGTACCTCACCGCCCGCTTTTTTGGCTGCGATCAACGCCTTGATCACATCCTTGTCGGAAAGGTAGAACATGGAGAGATCCACTCGTGTTCCGGATTGAACTCTGCCCAGCAGAGCCAACACCTTTTCTTTGATCTTCCGCTCCGTCAATAGCTCAAGCCGATATCTACCCTCCGATATTTTTACTTGATCATCCGGCGGCTGAATCCCTTCTGCACCCGACATTCGCAAAATGGCTGACTCCGACTCGCAAGCCATCGTCCTTCCCGCTCCATCCACCCGCAGGGCCACATTCCAGTGCGCACTGCTCCCGCTATGTGGGTTTGCGCTAGTGATAAGTAGCGACTTTTCTGTGATCACCACCTTGCGGTGGTTCGCTTTAAAGTTGAGCATCTTTAAAAAACTACGCACCGAAACCCGGCCCGCACCCATGGGGTTCTTTAACGCCTTTCCTGACCCGGTTCCCCAAGGCTTAACCAACATTCGCCAAGGCTTTGAAATAATGGGATTACTATCGCGCAGTTTGTCGAGATTGGTCCAGACCACGCGGACGCCCGCATCCTGAAGGGCGGAAAACTGCGGCGCTTCGATGGCGCCATAGACCGTATTTACCGGATCGGTAATAAAGGTGATCCTTACCTCGGGGTTCGCCTTGCGCTTGGCCACCAAAACATCGACAAGCTCCTGACTCAGGTGTCGCATGCCCGGTCCGGGCTCGTAGAGGAACTCGTTCATCAGAAAAAAATCGAGCAGGATAAAACTTTCCGCTGCGTCGATCATTTCGAAGACCGATGCAAAAATGTCCTGCTCGACCTGCCGAGGGCCCGCAGCATCCACACACGTATCATCGATCAACAAAGAAACGTTCTCCGCTGTTGTGCTTCCCGAATACGCAAGGCCGAGTTTCTCAAGTTTTTTCGAACAACCGGCAAACGATAGGACTGCTAGGGAAAGAGCTGTCATTACAAATCCAATCCGCATTCACGATCTCCAAGGGTTGGCCATCAAGCTAACGGGTTTTTAAGGATTGGAAAACAAAAAAGGAGGATGCCCCGCATGGGGGCACCCTCCTGGGGTGGGGTGTTACTTACTAACCAGGGGAAGTTAGATTTTTCCTACGAGGTCGAGACCCGGCGTGAGGGTATCGGCTCCTGGCGCCCAGTTTGCAGGACAAACTTGATCGCCATTCTCGTGTACAAATTTTGCGGCACCGAGCTTGCGGAGGGTTTCCGCCGCGCTACGGCCAATGCCGAGGTCGTGAATTTCTGAGGTCTTCAGCACACCGTTCGGATCAATAATGAATGTTCCACGCAACGCCAGACCTTCGGCATCGATGTAAACATCGAACAACTGGCTAACTTCGCCTGTCGGATCAGCACCCATTGGATAGTCGACCTTGCCGATCGCATCGGAAGTGTCGTGCCACGCCTTGTGGACAAAAGCGGTGTCAGTGCTGACACTGATGACTTCCGCGCCAGCTTCCTTGAATTTAGGATATAGCGCAGCCATATCTTCCAGTTCGGTCGGGCAAACAAAAGTAAAGTCAGCCGGATAGAACATCAGCACAACCCACTTGCCTTTGTAATCGGACAATTTAATGTCCTTAATTTCATCGTTCTGGAATGCCGCCATCTTGAAATCCGGCACTTCCTGCCCAACCTTCACCATCTCGAAATCGAATAGATCCTGATCCATGTTTGTCTCCTTGCTTAATTAGGGTTCCTTCAAATGAATGGCGAAACAGTACTACTTTTGTCCGAGTTGTAAACAGGAATGTGGATACTTTTTTAAGCTTTTTATAAAAACCCCATAAAACAAGGAGTTTTCTTCATCTATGCGACTGACAAACCGGACAAAAAGTGGTGCCGCGTTGGGCTATAGTCCTTTTTTCCAGCAAGGTTTCACAGCGTATGCAGGGTTGTCCCGATCGTCCGTAGGCCTTCACCACCGCACGGTTTTCGCCCGTTTCACCCTCTACATCGCGATAGTTGGTCTTCCCTTCGCCCAGCGAGGTGCCACGGTTCTTCACCCCTACCTTTAACACATGCTTGATGGCCTTGAATAGGGTTGCACATTCGACGGCACTGAGCGAGTCGGACAAGCGCTCCGGATGGATCATCGCCTCCCATAGAGCCTCGTCCGCATAGATGTTTCCCAAACCCGCTATGATCGACTGGTCTAAAATAAAAGGCTTAATCATCCTGTGCCGGTTGCCTACCGCGTCTCTAAAATACTTTTGGGTAAAATTCCGGGTCAGTGCGTCCGGGCCAAGCTTACAGAGGATCTCTTGCGGATCATCCACCAGTTTCCAGCGGCCAAATTTACGCGTGTCGCGATAGTGCAGCGTCAGCCCATCCGACAGTTTCAATACCAAACGATCATGCTGTCCGGGTTCCATCGAAAAGCTACCCGCCATGCGCAGATGAATCAGGATCGTTTTGCCTGAACAGAGCGAAAACATCATCCACTTCCCTACCCGCGAAATTTCATCGATTATCGTTCCGCGCACTTGTTTGGAAAAAGAGGCCGCCGACAGTGGCTCCACCGTCCTCGCCCAATTGATTTTGACGGACAGAATTTCCCGCCCCTCAACACCTCGTGCCCGCAGCTGCCGCGCAATCGTCTCTACCTCTGGAAGCTCTGGCATTACAAACCTACAATCGTTAGAATTTCAGCAAATAGCTCTCTCGTAACCGGAGAACCGACACCACCCAATGGACAGCCAAGATAAC
>JAUXGY010000142.1 GCA_030621805.1 Kiritimatiellales bacterium
TGGCCCGCTACCGTTGTTTCTCGCCTATGGAAAAAGTACTTCACGGCCATGGGTTTCATGGCATGCGACCCACGCTTTTCCGGCAACCCTTTTCTTTACTTATCACAAAAAAAGGAAATTCTGACAATGGACAATACGGCTGAAACCTTGCACAACCTTGCCGCAAGGATGTTTTATTTCGGATTGATTACGACTCAAGCGGTTCCTATACTTGGCGGCATGCAAAATATAACAACGCCTTACGAAGCGGCACTTCGCCTGCGGGTTGGGTTGGGCGATACCAAACCCATCGAAGGCGCGCCCCTGGATTCCCCCGTCCGGCGCCGAACATTCCGTCCACACGGAACCCCCGACTGGCACCTGCTGATTATCCTTGAAGGCGACTTCGTCATGGATGAGGAATCCGGCCACCCGACCACCCTATCGGCCCGTAGCGCCGCCCTGTTCCCGCCCCACACGCGGCAGGACTACATGCTGAGCAAAGAGAACGCAAAGGGGCGGTTTTTCTGGGCGCACTTTTTTCCGGAGGCCTCGCTTCTCCCGCTTATCGAATGGCCCCAAGGTGCTAGCGGATGGAGCAGCCTCCAATGGAGTCACGAAAACCTTCTCCACGATCAAATTCTGGAAGCCAGTGTGCGTTGTGACACGTATTTCCGATCGAACTACAACCGCAAACGTTCGCTTGCCCTGCTGGCTCTGGAGGAGATTTTCCGGCTCATACTCCAAGGCAATCCGCTCGACCAACTCAATGAACTCGACGACCGAGTGGCAAAAACCCTTCAGCTCATCGCCAAGAACATCCAACAAGCAATCACCCTGAAGGACCTCTCCGCCGAAGTTGGACTGTCCTCCTCCCGGCTCTGCCATGTTTTTACAGAGAACATGCACTGCGGGGTTATGGAATATATCGAGCGGCAACGAATTAAGATCGCCTCCGGCATGCTGAGGAACTCCCAGCTTCCCATCAATCAGATCGCAATCGATTGCGGATTTTCCTCCCCATACTATTTTTCCAGACGGTTTCACAAAGCCAAAGGTATGACTCCGACGGAATACCGGAGCGCCTCGGAAAAGCAATAATCCCTCCACCCATAGCACGATAGTGCAAGGATTCACCCCGATATGCTATTTCATTTTCCGGACACGATCTGTAGAGTCCTGAAATGATTTGGGGACTGCACATATCGGATATTCTCGCCATCGTAGCCTATTTTTCAGTGACCATCTGGATTGGCTACCGGGCTGCGAAGAAAGTGAAAAACCAGGAAGACTATTTCCTCGGGGGCCGGAAATTTGGCAAGTGGATTCAAACATTCGCCGCGTTCGGTCAGGGAACCAGCGCCGAAAGCGTGGTCACCACCACGGCGGGCACCGGCAAGCACGGTGCGGCCGGCGGCTGGCTGATCATGGCCACGGGCGTGTTCTCCCTCCCCTTCCTCTGGTTTATTCCCCTGATCCTGCGGCGCCTCCGCCTGCTGAATATGGCGGAATTCTTTATCGACCGCTACCAATCAAAGTCCATGTCGGCCTTCTACGCCATTACGCAGGCCATTTTCTTCATGCTCGTGGCGGCCATGGGCTTCACGGCGATGTCCAAAACCGTTTCCGCCATCGCGATCAAACCCACCACGGAACTCACCCAGGAGGAGTTGCAAGAGCGCGAGGTGGCGATCCATTGGGTCGAGTTGGAAACAGCACCTGCCGCCTCGCTTTCCCAGGAACAGGTCAAGAGGCTCAACGCATTCCGCACCGAGTATAAGGACGCAAAAGAGGAAAACCTGCCCAGACAGGAATTCTCCTACATCGACCCGAAAACCCTGATGATCGTCGTTGGCATCATGGTGCTGCTCTATGCAGTCGGGGGGGGGCTGGAGGCTGCATTTGTCACCGATATGATCCAGGGGATCTTCATCCTCATCCTCACAGGAATTCTCATCCCGTTCGCCTGGATCAAAGTCGGCAACCTCACGGGAGTCAACCCGTTCACCGCCATGCACACCGAGCTTCCGGGCGCGCTGCTGGAGCTCTTTGGTTCGCCGCGTCTTGCGGACCTCACCTGGTACTACCTGCTCGCGTTCTCCATCGTCGGCGGCCTCAACCTCATCGCCCCTGCCAACCAAATGACCGCCTGCGGATCGGCCAAGGACGACACGACGGCGCGCTATGGATTCTTCAACGGCATCGTCATCAAGCGCTTCTGCACAGTGGTCTGGATCTTCATCGGCATGCTCACTGCCATTCTTTATAGCGGCATCGTGCAAGACCCCGATGCCATCTGGGGCCACGCGACCCGCGACCTTCTTGGCGGCCTCGGCTTCGGCTTGGTCGGCCTGATGATCGCCTGCCTCATGGCGGCGCTGATGAGTACCGCCGACGCCCTGATGTTAACCACCTCCTCTCTGCTCACCAACAACGTCTACCGCCTCCTTGTTCCCGGGAAAGAGGATCGCCACTACCTGTTCGTCGGCAAGATCCTCTGCGTTTGCTACATCATTGGGGGCATTGCCATTGCGATGGTCTCTAGCAGCATCATTGAAATGTTCAAATTCATGGCCCTCTTCAACGCGGTGGTGGCCGCCGCCGTCTGGATGGGCATCATCTGGCGCCGCGCCAACGGAAAGGCCGCCTGGGTCTCCATGGTCACCACCTTCTGCATGGTCCTCGTGCTGCCGCTACTGATCCCGCTCTTCCCCGGCGTTAGAACCTCCGAGGCGCTCCTTGCCAAAACCCAGTCCATTGTCACCACCACCGAATACACCGCCAACCAGGGCAACGTCACCCGCAGACAGGCCTCCATCGAAGAATGGAAAAAGCAACACAAGATCGGCATGGCAGAAGGGGAAATGCCCCAAGCCCTCACCATCGGCGAGAAATTCCAAGACGCCTTCAGTATTCCCGCCACCCCTGTCTATTGGAAGAAAATCACGAAAAACGAGGCCGGCCAGCTAGAGGGGCAAGGATTCCTGCGCGTCGAGCTCTACGCTCTCCACACCCTCGGGGTCGGCCTTGAAAGGTTCCCGCCATCGCTCAACTCCACCATCGCCGTGATGCTCATGCTCATCCTTCCCTTCGGGGCTTTGATCCTCGTCGGCCTGCTCACCAAACCGCAGGACAAGCGCCATCTCGATCTGTTCTATGCCAAGTTGCGGACCCCCGTCTCCAGCGATCACGAAGAAGACGCCGAGCGCATGCGGCTAACCACCGCCGACCCCTCCCGCTTCGATCAGGATAAACTTTTCGAAAACAGCGATTGGGAGCTCCGCCGCTGGAACCGCGAAGACTGGAGCGGCATAGTTTACTCCCTCTTCGCGATCGCCGGCATCATCGGCCTCCTCTGGGGCATGCTCCATATCGGAGGCTAATACTCCACCTTTTCAACTAGGCATCTATGACCGAGCACAACGACTTTTTTGCAGCCATCGCCAGCACCGATAAACAGGAGCTCTCACCCGACCTCTACGAACCCCAACCCCCGGAACTCAAACTAGAGAAACTCCCGCAGCACGGAACGCCCCGCGCGGCACCCGCCTACCAGACCGAGCGTACGGAAGAAGAGCTTCAGGCATCGCTCGAATCCCTGCGGGCAAAGATGCGTCCCTTTTTAGCAAACCTTGCGCCCAAGCTGCCCTCCTGCCGCACCGTCCAGCCCTTGAAGAAAATGGACTGGCGGATTGAAACGGAAATGGACCGAGCCGACTTTACGCAACAAGTCATCCATGGCGGCGGCCCGTGGGAGCAGGTGACTCTTCCGCACTACGGCGCCCCCACCGGACGAGCCACCACATTCTACCGCACCACCGTCGTTTTTTCCAAACAAGACCTCGCCATCGGCAGTAGCTTCATCTGCTTCAAAGGCGTCGACTACAAGGCGCACCTCTATTTCAACGGGGCCTATGTCGGCAGCCACGAAGGATTTTTCGCCCCCTTCGAGTTCGATATCACCCAATGGGCGCGCGAAGGCGCTAACACCCTCGTGGTCCGGGTCGATAACGACGCCATCAACATGGGCAACCGCTCGTGGAAAAAACCCGAATGGGAGGGCGACAAACTCTACGGGGCCACGGGACTGGGCTGGGACGATCCCTATGAAGGCTGGCACCACTGCCCGCCCGGCATGGGAATCTACCAAGACGTTCGCATCGAACATCGCCCCACCCTCTTTATCCACGATGTTTTTGTGCGGCCACTCATGGAGAAGCAACAGGTCGAGATCCGGGTTGAGGTTTTTAATGCCACCCCGCTACGCCAATACGCGGAGGTGGCCTACGCCATCCACGGCAGAAACTTCGACCAGCCGAATATCGCCGCCGGAAAATATGTACCGACCAACCGGCACAAACCCGGCGTGGGCGACATGGCCAAGCCGGACGACAACAAGCTCCTCTCACTTCCCTGCGGCCCCGGGGTCAACTATTTTAAATTTACCGTGGCCCTTCCGGATGGCCGCAGATGGACGCTGGACGAACCTTGGCTTTATCAGGCTCAAATCGCGCTACAGGATCAAACGGACAAACCTATCGACCACGCCGAACAACACTTCGGCATGCGCTCCTTCCACACCAACGAGGAGGTTGAACCCAAAGGGCGCCTCTTTCTCAACAACGAGGAGATCCGCCTGCGTGGCACCAACACCATGGGCCATCTCCAGCAGTGCGTCATGAAGAAGGACTTCGATCAGCTTATCGACGACATCCTGCTCGCCAAGCTTTGCAATCTAAACTTATTCCGCATGACCCAGCGCCCAGTCCAGCCGGAAATCTACGACCATTTCGACATGCTGGGCATCCTTTCCCAGAGCGACTTCCCGCTCTTTGGCTGCCTCCGCAGGAACCAGTTTGATGAAGCACTCCGACAGACCCGCGAGATGGAACGCCTCCTGCGCCCCCATCCCTCCTGCATCATCATCAGCTACATGAACGAACCCTTTCCCAACGGCGACTCCAAACCGCACCGCAATCTCGACTTCGCCGAGCAGCGCGCCTGGTACACCCTCGCCGACACCATCGTCCGGCAGGAAAACCCCGACCGCGTCATTAAAGCCGTAGACGGCGACTACGATCCTCCGTCACCCGGCATATCCGATCGCCATTGCTACAACCTCTGGTATGGCAACCACGGCATCGACTTTGGAAAGATGCTCCGCGGCTACTGGCAGCTCAGCAAAAAAGGATGGGCGCACGGATGCGGCGAATTCGGCGTTGAAGGTCTTGATTCCACCGAGGTCATGAATGCCCACTACCCGGAAGAATGGATGGCCGCCCGTGACGATGAAGGCCACTGGCTCCCCGACCCCATCCCCTACAACCAAACCCACAAGTTTCACCACCTCTGGTATGAAACCCCGCGCGGAGGAGTGGATACTTGGGTTGAAAAAAGCCACGGTTACCAAAAACAAGCCCTTCGACTCATTGGCGAAGCTTTCCGGCGCGATAACCTCTGCGTCACCTGCGCCGTGCATCTCTTCATCGATGCCTTTCCGTCCAACTGGATGAAAACCATTATGGACTACCACCGCAAACCCAAAGGCGGCTACTTCGGCATCAAGGAGGCCTTCGCCCCGCTCGCCGTCAGCATCCGCATCGACCGTTTTTCGTGGTATCCCGGCGAAACCCTCGAAGC
>JAUXGY010000201.1 GCA_030621805.1 Kiritimatiellales bacterium
CCGCCCAGCACGAGCTCGCCGTCAACCTCAACGGCGTCTCCATGGCTGGAACCGTCGAAACCTCCGACTCCTTCCCCGTTAACATTAATGCCGGCAAGGTCGACATCAAAGCCAACGGCACCTTCTCCGCCAATGAGCTAACCTTACCCTTCACCCTGCTTGTCCACGATCTCAAGGCTGACGTCGAAGAAGGCCAGACCGTCATGGGTATGGATTCGCAAACCGCCACCGAAGTGTTCAGCTCCATGGAAAAACTCGAGATCGAAGGCTCCCTCGGGGGCTCCCTGCTCGCGCCGCGCGTTAGCATCGACTACGAAAAACTCAGTGCCAACATGAAGCAGGCTCTCCTCGACGCGGGCAAAAAGGAACTCGCCAACCGCGCCAATAAAGAGCTCGATAAGGCCAAGGATGAAGCCAAGAAGCAAGCGGGCAAAGAGCTCGATAAGGCCATGGAAAGCGACGAAGCCAAAGAGGCTCAGCAAAAAGCCAAAGACGCCCTCAAAGGATTCTTTTAACCCAAGGAGAGGATCATGCCCAAGAACATCCCGGTAATCTGTGTCGAAGAAATCTCGCTGGCGGCCGCCTATGAAAAGGCGCTGTCGGAGCTTTATGAAAAAGGGACGCGCTTCAAGACGCAATACGACAAGCCGGGCGATCCGCTCAGTCTGGACTGCACCATGAACCTGACGGTGCTCAATCCCATGGCGGAACCCATGATTCACAAGGCCTTTCCCGGCGGCATCGAGGATCTGAAGGAATATGTCCTGGAGCTGAAGGGGTTCAAGGACCATTGGGTGAAGAACATCAACGACCCGGCGGATACGCGCTGGGAATACACCTACCATGGCCGCCTAGCCAACTATGGCGTTTGGCAGGAGCTACAAGACGGAAAGGCGGTGGAGGAAGGCCCCTTCAAGGTGAAGCAGATCGAAGGCGTGATTGAAAAGCTGGCCGAGCAACCCTTCACCCGGCAGGCGCAGATGATCACATGGATGCCGAACCTCGACCTCGACTGCTACGACCCTCCCTGCCTGCAGTCGATCTGGTACCGGATCCTGGAAGACGACGACGGGGTGTGGTGGCTGAACACCAACATCCGCTTCCGCAGCAACGACGCCTGGGGGGCCAACTTCATGAACATGTTCGGGTTTGTCCTCTTCAGCAAGGAAGTCATTGCCGATGCCGTGGCCGAAAAAACCGGCAAGACCGTCAAGCTGGGACGCATGAACTGGCAGGCCGACTCCTATCATATCTACGGCAAGGATATCGCCACCGCGAAATCACGCCTGCTCGACCGCATTGAAAGCACGGATTTCGAGGATCGAGTCTATGAATTTTCCGACGAGATGATTCGCGAGATCTACGACGAAGCCGAAGCGACCGTGTTGAAGAAGATTGTAACCTACGACGAGACACATCCCCGATAGAGGTCGAGATCGTTATAGCCAGATGGTGGTCTCTTCGGGGGGCAGTCTCGGGCGGGTTTTGCGGGCGTCGGCGACGGGCCAGCCGACGGTGATGAGGCCGATGGGTTCAATGCCGCGCGGCCAGCCGACAATCCGCCGCACAACCTTGGGCTTGATCCAGCCGATCCAACAGGTTCCCAGCCCCAACTCCTCCGCCTGAAGCACCAAGTGCTCGCCCGCAATGCCGAGGTCGATCAAGGGATAATCGACGCCGGAAATCTTCGGCGCAATCCGGTGGGTGACGATCGACTTTTCCATGCCCAGCGCAATGATCGCCTCGGCATCCGCCGCCCAGCGCATGGGGATTCCCGAGAGAAAGGCTTCATCGACTAGCCGCATCCGGGTGGCTTCGTCCTGCACCACCGCGAAGCGCCACGGCTGCCGGTTGCAGGCCGAAGGGGCCAGCCGCGCCGTTTCGAGCATCCGGTCGAGGTGTGCCTTTGGAAGCGGACCCGGTTGGTATGATCGGCAACTCGTGCGGTGCTTCACCAGATCGATGAATGGCCGCTCCTCCAATGGGTTTGGATTCTTCATAACCAGATTCTAGCGCGTGAGGACCCCGATTTCCGCAGCGGAGCTGTGAGGTTTGTCTTCAATGGAGTGGAGGCCGGTGAAACGGAGATAGCGGATGCCTTCCGCGCTCTTTTCAAAGCGGATCTCGCGCTGGGTGGGGTCGTTTTCAATATTGTCGAAGCGGCCTTCGGCGGCTTTCATCCACTTCTTTCCGTCCCGGCTGAGCTCAACCCGGAACTGGTCGAGTGTTCCTCCCTTGACCCCGCCTGCGCGCGGCAGGTAGGTGAGTCCCTTGAGGTCGAGCGCTTCGCCAAAGTCGATGGCGATCATGTGCGGCATGGGGTCTTCGCCACCGCTCCATTTGGAGTGCCAGAGGGTGGCGGGGTCGCCGTCGATCGCTTTTTCCGCGCCCTCCCCGCTGCCGGGGTTCTGGCTGGAAACTGCGTGGATTTCCCACTTGGCCTTGGCAATATCAAAACGGATGGTAGCGATTTCGCTGCGTTCGTCGCCCCGGCTGGCGATGGCCTTGACCGTGCCGCCCTTGGGCAAGGCAAAGGGCGCGGTGTAGGCAACGGGCGCGGAGCCGTCGAGGGTGTAATGTATGCTGCCACTTCCCTTGATGGTGACGGTGCCTTCGCGGTCGCGGGATACGCCGGGCGTCTTTAGCGGGGTCAGGTCGTAGTGGACAGAAACATGACTGATCTTCGCTTCCAACCGCTGTTCGAGGACGCGCAAGCGGATCTTCGTGGTGGTGATGTCTGGAAAGCGCAGGATGCGCTTATAGCCAATCGTTGCCGCAGTCGCAATTTCCTTCCACTCGCCATCAATCCAGGCGTCGAGCGCATGCTTTTCAACCCGTTGCCCATGGGTGGCCACATCTTCCATGATCATACATCGGTTGATGGTGGCCGGCTGGTTGAAGATATACACATTGCCCCCGGCAATAAGGCGGGCGGCGGTCTTGCCGTAGGTGGCTTGGATGCGCTTCCCGACGTCCAACAGCACCCTGGTGTCACGTGCGCCGAATACGCCGTCGCGGTTGGGTGGCACGTTGAGCAGTAGCACGCTATTACCGCCGACTGCCTTTTCGTAGATCTCGTACACTTCCTCCGCATTGCGGACATGCTGTTGTTCGTCGCGCCAAAACCAGCCATGGCGGATCGAGGTGTCGACTTCCGACGGGAACCAATGGATAAAATCGCCAAAAGAGCCCAGCAGGGAACGGCTTCCAAGATCGTCATTGCCCCAGCCACGTAGTTTCCAGGTGCTACTGTCTTCGGGGTCGCCTTCAATCGGGATCGGCGACCACTCGGAGGGGCGGGTGTGCCCGGCTTCATTACCGCACCAGCGAATGTCCGGGCCACCGAAGATGACCGCTTCGGGAGCCAACTCGCGAATCATTGCATACCAAAACAGCTTGGTATATTTCTGCCCGCCCTTGCGCTTCGGGTGGGCCCCATCGAACCAAACCTCATGAATCGGGCCATACTCGGTGAGTAACTCGTAGAGCTGGTTGAGCATGTACCGGTTGTAGTCGTCGACCTCGTAGGTGAAGGTGGGTTTTCCGGCGGGGGGCTTGCGGCCCTTGGTCGGATTCGAACGGAAAAATTTCGGATCGGTGGGAATGGTGCTCTCTCTGTATTTACTGAGATTCCCGTAGAGGCCGGCTTTGTTTTCGATTTGGTAGAGATCGGCGGGCGAGAGATAAACGCCGAGCTTGAGCCCCTGTTTTTTGCAGGAGTCGACGAGCTGGCGCAACACATCGCCTTTTCCATTTTTCCAAGGGGATTTCTTCACGGAAAAGTGATCGTTGTAGCGGGTCTGCCACGTGCAATACCCGTCGTGGTGCTTGACGGTAATCATCATCATTTTCATTCCGGCTTCCTTGGCCACGCGACACCATTGGTCGGTGTCGACCTTCGTGGGGTTGAAGGTCTCGGCCTGTTCCATCCCATTCCCCCACTCCACGCCGCTGAAGGTGTTGGGTCCAAAATGGATGAAGCAGGTAAACTCGAGTTGCTGCCAGTCCACCTGTCGCGGCGCGGGTATGCATCGGGCGGCTTTTGCCATGCGCAGTGCCTCGCTGTCGTTTGGAGAAAACACGATGGTCTGGGCGGGCTCGACGGCATCGAATTGCCGGCGCTCTTCCGGCGTGAGCATTTGGGCGCAGGCGGCGGATGAG
This sequence comes from Kiritimatiellales bacterium, assembly GCA_030621805.1. Taxonomy (GTDB): domain Bacteria; phylum Verrucomicrobiota; class Kiritimatiellia; order Kiritimatiellales; family Pontiellaceae; genus Pontiella. Next base: position 4,162 of record JAUXGY010000201.1, read on the forward strand.
ATCAGAAAAAGAAGAGCGGTCTTTAGATGGTTTTTCATGGGGTTCCTTTGGGTAATGGAATTGTTTTTCACCCGGTGCTAATCTCCGATAATAAACTATGTGAACCCTTTGGGGGAACCGTCGCTTTCAGTTCAATTGAATAGTCCTGCCCCCATTTTCTGCCGATGCAGGGGCTGTTGCCGATCTCGATCCCCTTTCGTTCCTTGCCGTTCAGCTTCTTGTAGAAATCTACCCGCAAAAGCCGTGCGCAAAAATAGCGCCCCCGGCAACGAGGAGATCGGAAACGTTCATCCACCGGAAGCTAGCTCCCCAGCTCCATAAAATCTTGGTAGAGGCCGTGGTT
>JAUXGY010000148.1 GCA_030621805.1 Kiritimatiellales bacterium
CCGGTGTTCGGTGGAGAGCAGCACGGAGTTGCGCGTCACTTCCGCGCCGGTGCCGGCGGTGGTAGGAATGGCGATGCAGGGGGCAGGCTCTTCGGTCAGCGGTTCGCCCTGGCCGATCACTTCGAGATAGTCCATCAGCTCACGCGTGTTGGTGAGGGGAGCGGCGATGGCCTTGCCGGCGTCGATCACGCTGCCACCGCCGAAGGCGACGACAAAGTCGCATCCCTGTTGGCGGGCCTGCCGGGCGAGTTCCGCGATGCGGTCGGTGGTGGGTTCGCCTGAGATACTGAATGCGGCGGGGTTGCTTCCGGCATTTTTCAGTAAGTGAAATACGGGGGCGATGCGCTCGGCATTTGTGCCGGTTATCAGGGCGGCGCGCCGCCCCATGCCTTGGGTCATCGACGGCAGGTCGCGTAGTCTCCCGGAACCGAAAACAATACGTTGGGCGGTGGCGAATTCAAAGTTCATGGGCAGGGTCTCCATACATGGGTCAACCAGCTTAGCCATGTGGAATACCTTGTCCAGAATGATTTTGACAATAAGGGGCAATCGGGTAGATTTCGTGGTTTCGCTGAGATATGGTGGATTTGAGTAACGTAAACGAAGGAATATTGGACTATGAAGGATAAGAAGGAATTTTATAACCTGTTGACCGAGCTGGATGGCCAGCCGTTTTCTGAATACCAGCAACTTATGGGAGATTTTGACTTTAGCCGCTACGTGATCAAGTGTGCTAAAATTGAGATCGACGAGGAATCTCCCCATCCGATCTTCAGCATCCGCGTTCCGCAGACTATTGCGGAAATTCCAGAATACCTCTTCGACACCCCGGTGCGCCGTACCGCCATGGAAGATCTCCTGCTCCGTCGTTTCACGGCAAACATTGAAGGCATCGCTAATTTCGACCATAGCGGGGTGGCTCGTCGCCATATTCAAGCGTCTTCGCCGAAGCAAAAGATTGTTCCGCGCAACGCACTGCAACTGACTAAAGAATACATCGAAATCCGTTTCCAGATCATTCTGCCGGTTCAGCACGTGATTATCGACGGCGAAGCCGTGGCTGCCGTTGATGGCGAAATGGTGCGGCAAATCTTTTTTGAAGACCTGCCGGAGGTCGTCAGCAACAGTTTGTTCTATTGCAATATCGATGCCGAAGAAACCGACCGTTTTGTAAACAATATGGAAGACGCCGATCGTCTTCGCCAGCATCTCGGAGCCAGTGGCCAGATCGGCTTTCTGGCTGAGGGCGCATTGGTTACCCGCCTAGCCGGAGAGGATTTCCCCGACTACGAACGCCTTGCTCCCATCTCAATGGATGAAGGTCTGGTTGAAGAACTCGAAGTGCCGCATGGCGGAAGCATCCGCGGGCTAAGCATTCCCAATGGCTTGACCTTGATTCTGGGCGAGTCAAATAGCGGTCGGGTCGATGTCATGGATGCGATTGCACAGGGCATCTACAACCACATTCCCGGCGATGGTCGCGAAGCCGTTGTAACGGTTGCCGATGCCGTGAGCATTCGTTCCGAGGTGGGTCGGTGCATTCAGAATGTAGATATTTCTGCTTTTGCAAGTGAGCTCCCCGACGGAGGGAATCCCGCTGCCTATTCGACGAAATCCGCCGGATCGTTCACATCACAGGCCGCTTCCACCGTCGAGGCTCTTGAGGCCGGGGCGCGTGTGCTGTTGTTCGACGAGCACTCCTCTTCCTCCACCTTCCTCTCCTCCGACACCCGCGTAAGCCCGCTGCTGGGCGAGTCGTCGCGCAATACGCTGGCCGCTCGCGCCCGTCAGATTGTCGATGAACTCGGCATTTCCATGGTGGTGGCCGGCAGTAGCCTGATTGCCGAATTTATTCCGATCGCAGACAAGATCCTGAAGGTTGAAAACTTCTGCATCTCGGATATCACCGAAGAAGCCAAAGCCCTCGAGATTACGCCTTCTACCGTGGCCAACGACAGCGCAACCCTCTCTTCCCTGCTTAGTCGCTCGCGCTGGGTTATGCCAAGCTCTATCGACCCAAGCATCGGGCGTGAAGATTTGGTGATCGGCACCGACGATCAGGACTATATCCAGTTCGGTCGCTCCATTGTGGATATGAGCGAAATTCGGCAGATTGCCGATGTCGATCAGGCTCGCGCCATCGGCTTCGTTCTTTACTATGCAAAATTGCGCTACATGGATGAAGGCTATCCCGTGCGCGAAATCCTCGACCTTGTCGACCGCGACCTCAGCAACGAAGGCCTCAACGCCCTCGCACGCGATCCGCGCGGCGACCTGGCCCGCCCGCGCCGCTATGAAGTCGCCGCCGCACTCAACCGGTTGCCTGCCTTCCGCGTCTCGCACGTCACGGAATAGGGAGGGGAAATCCTGAAAGATGAAATTTGAATTATGAAAGTGGGTCTGCGACAGCTTTTGCAAAAAGGCCAATGCGTTTGAATTCCCTTTTCATATTTCATCTCTCCTCTTTCCGATTCTCATGAAACTGGTGATTCAGCGCGTGAAACAGGCCTCGGTTACGGTGGATGGAAAGTGTCTTTCCAAAATCGGCCCGGGTCTGCTCGTTCTTGCAGGGGTGTCGCATGGCGACACCCCTTTCGATGCTCGGCACCTTGCGCACAAGACCGTCAAGCTTCGTATCTTTCAGGATGCCGATGGCAAAATGAATCGTTCCGTCGAAGAGATGGGCGGCGAGCTGCTTGCCGTCAGCCAGTTTACCCTCTACGGCGACTGTACCAAAGGGAATCGCCCCAGCTATATTTCCGCTGCTCGACCCGCCCAAGGCGAAACGCTCTTTAATGAATATGTCCAGACTCTGCACGCCCTCGGCCTTCCTGTCCAGACCGGGGAATTCGGTGCCGACATGCAGGTTGATCTGCTCAATGACGGCCCCGTTACCCTCCTTCTCGAAAGTACCGGACGAGCAAAGGAATAAGTTTTCACAACAAGGATTTATTCGTGTTCATTCGTGTTTATTCATGGTTAAACTCTTTCACCTAATTAAGAGAGGCTGATATGGCAAAGCAAAAAACGACCGTCGGAACCATCAATAATGAAACCCTGTCCTTCACCGCTGGACGCGATGTCGAGCTTGACCAAGCGCTGATCACCGTCGACTGTATTGGCACCGCCGCACACGTCACCATGCTCTCCAAGATGCCGGTGAAGCCCAAGCTCATCACCGAGGTCGAGCGCAAGCAGGTGATTGCCGAGTTGGTTGGAATTATCGACCTTGCGCAACAGAGCAAGTTTAAGATTAAGTTGGCCGATCAAGACGTGCACCTCGCCGTCGAACGCACGCTCACCAAAAAGCTAGGCGACCTCGGCAAGAAGATCCACACCTGCCGTAGCCGCAACGATCAGGTTGCCGTCGATCTGCGCCTCTATGCCAAAGAGCAGCTACTCGACACGCTCGAAGAAACCGCCGCCCTCGCCGCCGCTCTAACCGCCTTCGGAAAAAAACATGAAGCTGTTCCCATGGTCGGCCGCACCCACATGCAGCCCGGCATGCCCTCTAGCGTCGGCCTGTGGGCCACCGCCCATGCCGAGAGCCTGCTCGACGACTGCGTCGGCCTCGTCAACGCCTACGAGCTCAACGACCAGTGTCCGCTCGGTTCCGCCGCCTCTTATGGTGTGCCGTTGCCGATCGACCGCCAGCTCACCGCCGACCTCCTCGGCTTCGGCCGTCCGACCCATAACGTGCTCTACGCCAACAACGGGCGCGGAAAAATGGAAAGCATCGTGCTCGGTGCCATGAGTCAGGTCATGTTGACCCTCTCGCGCCTTGCGCAGGACTTCATGCTCTTCACCATGCCCGAGTTTGACTATTTCAAGCTGCCCTCCGAATTTTGTACGGGAAGCTCCATCATGCCGCAGAAGCAAAATCCCGATGTCTGCGAACTCGTCCGCGCCAAGGCCTCCCGAGTCAAGGCCGCCGAACTCGGGGTCTACAATCTAATCAAGGGCTCGCCCACCGGCTACAACCGCGACCTGCAAGAGGCGAAGGAACTCTTCATGGAAGGCATCGCCACCACCCGCGCCTGCCTGCGTATCCTTGCGCCCATGGTCAAGGAAACCAAGGTCAATAAAAAGGCGCTGATCGCCGGCTTCTCACCCGACGTTTTCGCCACCGACCGTGCGCTCGAACTCGTCGCCGAAGGCCTGCCCTTCCGCGATGCCTACCACCATGTAAAAGAAAACCTTCAGGAGTTGGAGAACATTGATCCCGTTAAAGCTATCCAGCTCAAGACGCACCTCGGCGCGCCTCTCGGCCTCGATTGGGACTACTTTAAGTCCCGTATTGCCGCTGCCAAGGAAACGGGCCGCGAAGAGCGCAAGATTTTCAACAAAGCGATCTCGAAGTTATTGGGAATCCCCTATCCCTTGAAAAAGGAAAATTATTGAATTCGGCGTATTGACTTCGACCGTGATATTCGCATAATCCGCGTTCCTTTAGAGCCAGCGTAGCTCAGTGGCAGAGCAACGGATTTGTAATCCGTTGGTCGTCAGTTCGACTCTGACCGCTGGCTCCATTTTAAAACCCTCGTAACCAACAGGTTGCGGGGGTTTCTTTTTTCTCTCCACAGGGCTATTGTTAGTGCAACTTCGGCATGAAATGCAACTAAAAGTCGTTAGTGCGTTGCATTTCAGGTTGCATTTGACCAAGCCAACCCCCTAAGATTGCTACGTTTTCTTTCGCCCCGTTTAGCGGTGGGGTCTGCTTGATACCCAATGAAATAATAGAGACGTCCTTTTGCGTGAGGGAATTTACTTCCCATTTACGACGACATCTTAGATACGTATGTAATGGCTAAGCGTAAAAAAGATTCAATAGCGGACATCATTATCAACGGAGATCGATTCGAAGTTCTTGGGTGTGGACGATTCAAAGATGAAGACTTCTTCGCATACAATCACAAGGAAGCTATCTGCTTTCCGTATTGCCCAGGGCTGCAGCAAGGTTACCGCTACACTGAAATAACGCCACCCGTCCAAGTCGAGTCCAAGTCGAAGGATGAATCGACGTTTTGTCTGGAGAATGATGCTGGAGACAATGAGTCGTTTCCTCAAGAGTGGTCATACGTGAAACTGGATGTTTCTCCCGAGCATCTTCTCTATACTTGGCATGGAGTTCCAATGCCGCCCCAACCTGTTCCGCCCATGAATGAGAAATACAAAGCTTGGGAGAAAGTGCGAGGGAAGCCTGATCTAAAGATTGATACTAAAAAAGTAATCGATGTCATTAAGCTGGCGTATGAGGACTTGATAGAATTTGATCAAGGCCCGTTGCTACAGGATCTGAAAAATGGGGGGCGGCTCGGATATATTCTTGGTGAAATAACTATGTTGGTCGACTTGCAACAAAGTGATTTTGAAGAAGTTTTTAATGGCGGTTATTTGCCATGCGGTGTGATTTCTGACAAACGGACTCCGACATTTTCCATAGCTTTCGAGCGGGGCC
>JAUXGY010000246.1 GCA_030621805.1 Kiritimatiellales bacterium
TTGTTGCCGGGGAGCCGGAAACAGGAAATCGAGCGCATTCTTCCAACCATGCTCGCGGCGGCGAAGAAACTTGAAACTGAGTTTTCCGAACTCTCCTTTATGATCGCCACACCGAACGAGCGCATTGAAAAAATCGTGCATGAACAGATAGCCCAATGCTCAGAAAAACCATTGCGACTGGATGTGGTCTGCGGCCACGCACGCGAGTTGATGCGGCAGTCCGAGGCGGCCATCGTAACCTCCGGCACGGCGACACTCGAAACCGCGTTGATTGGAACGCCGCACATCCTCGTCTATAAAACCAGTGCGTTCACCTATTGGTTTGCCCGGACAGTCGTGAAGATTGCGCACATTGGCCTGGTAAACATTGTGGCGGGGCGCACGGTTTGTCCGGAGCTGATCCAGCAGGCCGCCACGCCGGAAACGTTGGTGGCGGAGACGGCTAAGCTTATGACCGACACCCCCGAACGCGCGGCTATGCTCGCGGGCTACGCCGAGGTTCGCCGGCTCCTCGGCACAAAAAAAGCCGCCGAAAACGTGGCGGCCATTCTTTGCGAGGATTAATTCCTACTGGTTGAGTTTGTTTTCAAACTCTTCGAGGCGGCGGCCTTCGAGCGGGTTGGCTTCGCCGGCGAGCATCTTTTTGAGGGCTTCTTTTTCGTCGCCGGAAAAGTGCACGCCGTTAACCATGTGCCGTTCGAATGAGGCGTAGGCGAGGGGACAGACCGCCTGAACGACGGTGGCCATGGCTCGACCATATTCCTGAATTTCCCATTGGGCGTGGCTATCCATGCGCAGGCGGAGGAAGTGGAACATGTTTTTAAGATCCATCTGCCAGTACCATTCGGTGTAGGTGGAGAGGGGCAGGTTGATGCGGGCAAGCTCGCGGGCGACGTTGTCGTCGATCATGGTTTCATAGTTGCCGTAGATGTTCTCCTGATCCTGTTTGAGCAACTCGATGACTTTGTCCTGAAGTTCGGGGGGCACATCTTCTGGATTGCGGCCTTGTTTGTTGTCGGAGCTCTGAAAGCTGATCTTGTCGCGCGGTGGAATATAGAATTCGTTTTTCATGACGGAGTAGCGGCCGGAGATTTCGTTGAGGCGCGCGGTGCGGTGGCGGATCCACTGGCGGGCCACGAAGATGGGCATTTTGCAGTGGAATTCGAAGACGACGTGTTCGAAGGGGGAGGTGTGCTCGTGGCGCAGAAGATAGTCGATGAGTCCGGCGTCTTCGCGCAGGGTCTTGGTGCCGGCGCCGTAGGAGACGCGAGCGGTCTGCACAATGCGGTCGTCGCTTCCCATATAGTCAATGAGGCGAATGAAGCCGTGGTCGAGTACTTTGATTTCCTGGTCTAGAAATTCTTCCCCTCCGGGGACGATGATATGTGCCATGTTAAAAACCTCCGGGTTTAAAATTTCCGATTGCAGATTTTTTATTTTCGAGCCTGCGTCGTTTTTGTTTCTCAAGGCCAACGCCGCTTGAGTTCCACAAATCGGCAATCAGCAATCAAAATTCAAAATTGGAAGGTATTGGTTTGGGGCGGGGGTTGCAAATAAATGGTTAAAATATTCGCCCCGGAAGGCGCTGATGCTATATTTCGCACTCTATTTCAAAATAAGGTGAGGATATTTATATGAGTAAGAAGTCGGATAAAAGCGCTGGATGGATCTCGTTCGATCCAGACCTGAAGATTGTGGATTGCACCGTGCGCGATGGTGGACTCGTTAATGCCCATAATTTTGAAGAGGGCTTCTTTAGGAAGGTGTACGACACGTGCGTGGCGGGCGGCATCGACTATATGGAAGTGGGCTACAAGGCGGATAAGAAGCTTTTCAGCGGGAATGAAAATGGGCCCTGGAAGTTTTCGAGCGAAGAGGATATTCGCCGGGAAGTCGGCGACAACGATACCAAATTGAAGCTTTGCGCTATGGCTGATATTGGCCGGACGGACTACCATAACGATATTCTGCCGCGCGAGGAGAGTGTGCTCGATCTCATCCGGGTGGCGACCTACATTCACCAGCTCCCAGCGGCATTCGATATCGTGAAGGACGCCAAGGACAAGGGCTATGAGGTGGCGCTGAACCTAATGGCGGTTTCTACCGTGCCGGATTATGAACTGGATAATGGCCTCGAAGTGATTGCGGGCTGCGATGAAATCGACTTCCTCTACGTAGTCGATAGTTTCGGTTCGCTCTATTACGAGCAGGTCGACGACTTGATTACCCGTTATAAAACCACCGGGAAAACACTCGGCATCCATGCGCATAACAACCAGCAGTTAGCCTATTCCAACACCATCCACGCAGCGATCCACGGTGTGAAGCTGCTCGATACCACGATGATGGGTATGGGCCGCGGCGCGGGCAACTGCCCGACGGAGTTGATGGTTGGCTTCCTGAAAAACCCTAAGTTCGATATGCGACCGATTCTGGATTTTGTGCAGAACATGATGTATCCGCTGAGTCAGAAGCTGGATTGGGGATACAGCATCCCCTATATGATCACGGGGCACTACAACGAGCATCCGCGCTCGGCGATTGCTTTGCGAGGGAGTGAACGCAAGGACGACTATCTGGGATTCTACGACGAGATTGCCTCTCCGTAGTGCCGGGCCGATTTAGGGGACCGGCGGAAGATCCTTGCGCGTGTAGCCGACTTCGGCGAGCACCTTGTCGGTGGTTTGAAAGTGGCACTTGGCGGTTTCGAGCAGGATGCCAGGTCCCTTATAGGCCACCAGTTTCTCGGCTTCTCGCCGAACCTTTTCGGACGCGCCTTTGGGGACTTCAAAATCGTATTCTTTTCCCATTGTCTTGAGCGCATAGAGAAACCCCGCGCGGGCAAGGATGGAGGCGGCTGCAACGGCGGGGTCGGACTCGGCCTTAGTGCGCTGGTCGAGCTTGATCTTTTTACCTTTGTCCATCAACGCGCGTTCGATCTGGTGGGTCGGGCCAAACTTGTCGGATAGGGCTCGCGGGCAGTCGGGGACTTTTTCAAGCAGGTTTTCGATGGCCCGCGCATGACCCCATGCCAGCATTTTGTTGACGTTGCGGATTTTGGAATACATGCGGTTGTAGGATCGCGGACCGATCGTGACCATGGCGCAGCGGTCGCCGAGCACCTTGCGGATTTCACGGGCGAGATTGAGCGCAACGTTGTCCGATGAAATCTTTTTGCTGTCGCGAACGCCGAGCTCGCGGAGTTTTCCGACCAACCCTTCGTCGACGTAGGCGGAGGCGATGACCAACGGGCCAAAGAAGTCGCCTTTGCCACTTTCATCAATGCCCATATGGGGCTGGAAGGCCTCGGGGTCTTGCAGTTCCTCGTAACCAAGCGTGGCTTCTTTCAGGATTTCGGTTTCCAGAGTGAAGGTGATCCATTCCTTTGCAGCTTTGCCCTGAACCAGTAGTTTTCCTGAATGGTAGAGATTGATTCGGCAGTCGGGAATCGATGCGGCAATCTGGGTGTGCGGAACCGTTTCGGGCAGGTATTTAGGGTTCCCGAGAAGTTGTCGCAACGCCTGTTGCTGTTCTTCATTAAGTTTAAAGGTAAAAGAGTTGGTTTTCATTCATAAATCCGTATTTAATATTGGAGTTCATTCATAGCAGAAGCGGAAGGGGTCAGAAAGCGACTTTTTCAAGATCTTGGAAATAGGAACAGTACGCATGGGCAAGTTGAATAAATTATTTTTTTATGGGGGAGTCCTCTTTTTTTTCGGGACAGGATGGTCTCTGGCAGAAGAAAAAAAAGAAGGATTTTTGCCGCCTCTTACACATGCAGACGCGGCGGTAATCCTTACAAAATACTCCGGATTTTTTGACCGCTATGTGAAAGAGGATGCCAGCTTAAACGAGTGTGTTGCCTTTCTGAACC
>JAUXGY010000462.1 GCA_030621805.1 Kiritimatiellales bacterium
AGCAATAGTCGCCGCTGACCTCGCTGCAGGAAAGGAAGTGGTGGAGAAACTCCACACAGCTCTCTCCGGGAGCAACCCCATCAGGAAAAACAGGATAGCGGTGTGGAAAAAATGTTTTCTGAAGCTCTCCCGCCATTTTGACATCTTCTTCCATCTCTTCCTTGATGATGCGGATTTCCTCGGCATAGCGCTGACTGCGCAACTCGGCCTCCTTATGTTCGGTAATGTCGCGCGAGATGCCAAAGGTTCCAATGATCTCCCCGTCTTCATCCTTCAGCGGCATCTTGGTGGTCGAGACCCAGGCCACGCTCCCATCCGCAAACGTTTCCTTTTCCACAATTCCCGAAAGTGGTTCACCGGTTTCAATGATCCTCTGTTCGTCGGCAAAGGCCTGCTCGGCGTGCTCACGGCTAAACACATCGAAATCGGTCTTCCCTTCAATGACATCCGAGGAGGCCCACCGATGCTTTTGAGCACAGGCTTGGTTGATCATGATGAAGCGGGATTCGCGATCCTTAAAATAGATCGCATCGGGCAACGTATCCATCAGGTTGGCCAAAATAAACCCGGTGTCTGGAATCGATTCGCTATTCATTTCTCGGCTCCATAGGTTCCTGATAGGCCAACCCCACGAGGCAAACATCATCGTCAAATACGCCCTCTACGGAAAAACGGATCGACTCATCGACCAATGCCGGAAAGAGTTCGGGAAGGGGCTCTCCCATATGCCGTTGCGCTGCCGCAAGCAGTCGTTCCATCCCAAATTCCTCACTATCTGCCCCCTCAATCTCGTACAAGCCATCGGTATACATCACCACCGCATCGCCGGGCTGAAGCCAGGTCTCGGCAGTGGGATAGACGGCTCCCTCGGCAATGGCCAGAGCAGGACCGCGCATGGACTCATCTGTTGTCAGCCAAGCCACCCTCTTCTCCGAGGTCTGGAAATGTAGCGGGGAAGGATGCCCCGCATTGGCCATGCATAGCCGACCCGTGGCGGCATCAAAAACCGCATAGCAGGCGGTCGCATAAAGAAAGGTGTCGTCTTGGCGCAAAATCGGGAGCAACAGTTTATTCATGTGCACAAGGAACTGGCCGGGGTCGGATTCCTGATGCATCAATTCCTCTACCATGGCATAGATGAGTGCCGTGCCGAGCGCCGCTCGCACGCCATGCCCCATCACATCGCACAACAGGATCCCGCTCTGCGTTTCGGTCAGGCGGCGAATCGAGCAAAAATCTCCGCTCACCATTTCGCTGGCACGATAGTAGTGGAAGAACCGCACGGCACTGGCGGCGGGATCGACTCCCTCAGGGAACACGGGATACGAGCGCGGAAAGAAGGTTTTCTGAAGCTCGGCCGCCATGCGCACCTCCTCCTCCATCTCCTCCTTAATGCGCTTGATCTGTTCGGCATAGTAGACCTCTTGCAGCTCCGCCTCTTTCTGGGCTGTGATGTCACGCGAAACCCCGAACGAACCCACAATACTTCCCGCCGAATCCCGCAACGGCATTTTCGTGGTCGAAACCCAGGCCGTCTGGCCATCCTTCCACGTCTCCTTCTCCACAAGGCCTTCGAGCGGCTCGCCCGTCGCGATGATGCGCTGCTCCGCCTCGAACATACAGCGGGCATCCGCCTCCTTATAGTTGTCGAAATCGCTCTTTCCAATCGCGGCGGAAGGAGAATCGTAGCCATGCCATACGGCGGCCGCCTTGTTAACCAGAGTAAATCGCGACTGCAGATCCTTGAAGTAGATCTTGTCCGTCATGTTATCCATGAGATTTTTCAGTAAAAAACGCGAATCATATGAATCGGTATTCATTCTTATCTCCGTGAACT
>JAUXGY010000221.1 GCA_030621805.1 Kiritimatiellales bacterium
CTCGCTCGGCCTCTACTTCAATCCGCGCCTCTCCTCCCGTCTTAGCTACGCATGGGCCGATTTAGAAGTGAGCGACACCGGCGAAGCCGTGATCTACGAAAACTACAGCATCGATACCCAATACTACCTCAACACCAAGCGCAAGCTCCGTCCCTATATCACCGCCGGATTCGGCGAGCAGATGTGGGATGAAGATCGCCACCAAAAGAACTTTCAACTGAATGCCGGGCTGGGTCTGCACTGGCAACTCCACAATAAATGGGCGCTCCACGCCGACTGGGTCAACTACTTCACCCCCGATAGCATGGAAAGCCACGACCAAAACCTCAACGCCACCCTCATCTACCGCTTCGGCGGCGGCGAGCGCAACGATTGATAAGGGATTTTCGATTGCTATCTAATGTAGGATAGCCTCCTGCCTGTTCTCCATGTCGATTTTCCCGCAAGTGGAGGCTTCTCTACTCCATCACAACCCAGGTCGAAGCCGAGGCAGGAACGGTGATTTCCAGGTCGACCGAATAATCGCGGTGCAAGGTATATTCCCTGACCGTTCCATCTTCATATCGAATGCGAACCTTGCTCTCGAGACCGGTGTAGTACAGGGGAACGTTGATGGTTCTTTTTACTTCATGATCCAGTGGATTATAAACCATGAGCAATCCTTTCTCCTTGCCGCCCGGGTTGACGTTCAACCAATAGTCGATGTCACGGCCGTCAGCCCTGCGGAGGTGAATGAGATCGCCTTCAAGAACTTCACGGTGGGTCTTGAACCAGTCCACCTGCGCCTTGACCATCGCCTTGGTTTCGTCAGTATCGAACAGGCGCGGGCCCCGGTAGCAGGCCTGCACCCCGGCACCGAGATTGCTACGGATCATTCGTTGATAGTGGCCGAGGTGCTCGTTGAGCGGTTCGATGGTGGCGGCGGCACCGCCGCCGTGGTATTGGGTGAGCGGCACAAACATCCACCCCATGCTCGGGCTTTTCTGCCAAGCCCCATCAAAAATATTCTGGCGGCTATGGATCACCTGCTGGGATCGGGGCAACGACCAATTGACCTCGCGGTAGCCCATGCCACATTTATTGGAACCAGCCAGGTAGTAGTAATCGGGAATATTCAGATAGATGCCTCGGCTGCGACACCATTTATAAAATTCGCTAATGACCTTCCACTGCTTCCACCGGGAATCGCCGAGGCCATCGTGGCCCGGATGGTCGAGCGAGGTGCAGACGTCGCCGGGATACGACCCATCGTGCTCCAAGAGCATGAAGCCGGTCTTTTTGTAGAACTGGTAGAGCTTGCGAAAATAGTCCTGCCCCCACTTGCTACCGATGCAGGGACTGTTGCCGAAGGTGGGCGATTGTCCGGCGGGCATGACGACGTCGTTACCGTTGCCGACCCGCCGCGAGGCGAGTAGCGAATAGCCGCCGATCTCGATCCCCTTGCTTCTGGCATAATCAGAATATTTTTTCATCTGGGCAAGGTAGTCTTCGCTTTCGTTCTCGATGTTGAAGCCACTTCCAAAGGTCAGGATAACCATCTCGAAGCCAACCTCGGCGCATTGGTCGATGGCGTTCTTAACGGATTTCCAGTCGGACCAGCGCACATGCATCATAAGCGGGTTTTCGGTGATCCACGGAGCGATGGTGCGGTACATACGGCGCTGGGCGAGGCCGTTGCGTTCACGGTCGTAGCTGTCGAACGGAAGGATAAATGCGTGAAAGGATTCAAAGGAATCGGATGGAGCGATGGAGGCATCGGGGCCGATGGTCGGGCGAACTTCCAACAGGCAAGGATTTTGCCGGAGCCAATTGACTTGGGATTTGTATTGTGGATCGGGAACCCAGTGCACCGAATGCCGAGCCGTATTGGCGGCGGTCATTCCGCCGAAGGCATAATCGGTTTCGACATGTATGTTGGGCGGAGAAAAGGCCACACCCCGATCCTCGACGGCAGAACCATATTCGACTGCGGCGAGGATCTCACTGGTGAAACGGTTGAGCGTAACGGTACGGTCGGTATTGTTGTGGACGGTGATCCATTTGCTCAGAACAGGAAGACCGTCGTACAGTTCGTAATGCACCGATACCCGAATATCGTTTGCCTTGGCAAAGGTTTCTCTTTTTTTGGCAAGCCACTTCCGGTCGACCGGCCCATACGCGGCAAACCGCAGGATTCTCAGTCGTACCATTTCACCCGGCTCGGAAAAGTCGCTGGCATCGCCGATTTTACTGGTCTTCCCGATGCAAACTGACTTTGGGGCACCTGTACTCGGGGCAAGAGCAACCTTCCCATAGGTTTTCCAGATCCCTCCTTCCGGCTTGGCTTCGGCATAGACGGTGTCTCCTTCAATGCGCAAACGCAACGTCCAGGGATGGCTTAAATCGAGGCCTTTCGTTCCGCCCGCCGGGGCCACTTCGTTCTGCCCGTCAAACAGACCCAACATGGCCATTCCGTTGTCCTGTGCATTGCCGCCGGGCCGAAGGTAAAATTTTACCCTGCGATCTTCCCATACCAGAGTAAGGCCGGGTCCCCAGCTTGCACTCGTGTCGGTTCCGGCATCAATCTCGACTTCGACAAGCCGGGTGTTTTCCAGTAGATCGCGCTGGGCAAAGACCGCGGTATTGGCAGGGGTATAGATCTCGGCGGTCTTGCCTTCGTTGATAAAGGAACTGCGCGCATGGGATTTCGAGGCATGTACTCGCCATGCCGCATCGAGCTTTTTAAAATCATCGGCCATCAGGATTTCCCGGCCAAGCGGGCTGGCCACAACTGCGGTGCCGAGGGTGCCCGCCGCCGGATTCGGCATCCGGTAGTCCATCTGTAAGGACACCCCCTTGGGGGGCCACTTCATGCCGGGCGCATGGTGACGAACCCGTTTCCACGCCATACGTTCCTCGGGCTCGCCAATTTCCATTCCAGTGAACTGCATGGCATTGGAATTGGCCTTGAACTGCCCTACCCAGTCAGGGCGAAGAAAAGCATAGTTGGGCTGTCCCGATAGGCCTCCAACCTCATAGGGGGTACCATCAATCACAACCAGAGCCTCCGGCTTGACCCCGCGAATAATGCTCTGCCCAGTGACTAGATTATCAAAGCCCACCGTCACGGCATTTGGCGACAGGCGGAACGTGCGGGAGATAAGTCCATTGCTGAGCACGACCTCATTGCTCTCCTTGTGCTGGCGAAAGGTAGCCTTGTAGGGTGAACCATTCAGCAACCAGTCGGGCCGCACGTCGCCCGATGCACCCGACACAAATACCAACGCAATCCACAACAGACTTAAACCCTTCATACTCAAATCTCCTTTTAAACCGAACGAAACTCCCATTTAAATCATGGACATGCCAGAGAAGAAAAATCGCGGCTGGCGCAGTATTCCGTGCGAGCGCAAAGACAAGGACTCCGCCGCGTTCCCGTTCCCTCCCGAAAAACCTTCTACGGCAGGCTTGAAACTCTTCGTTCGCTTTCGTAGTTTCACCGACCGTTTTACCAAGAAACAAAAAGGAGAATCCCAATGGCCGAACAAACTATGCAATTTAAGACCGAACTGGAGCAGTTGCTCCACCTCATCACCCACTCGCTCTATTCCCACCGAGAAGTATTCCTGCGCGAACTGATTTCCAATGCCTGCGATGCCATCGACAAAGTACGCTTCGAAGGCCTCAACAACCCCGACCTGCTCGACGGCGAATCCGACTGGAAAATCTCCATCCGCGCCGATAAGGAGGCCAAAACGCTGACCCTCTCCGATAACGGCATCGGCATGTCGAAAGATCAGGTCGTCGAAAACCTCGGCACCATCGCCCACTCCGGCACCAAGGCCTTCCTTGCCAAAGCAAAAGAGATGGGCGAGCAGGACAACCCAGAGCTGATCGGCCAGTTTGGCGTCGGCTTCTACGCCTCGTTCATGGTGGCCGACGAAGTAACGGTTGAAACGAAGGCACACGGCGAAGATGCAGTCAAATGGAACTCCACCGGCACCGGCAGCTTTACCCTCTCCGATTCCGATAAAGCGCACCGCGGCACCGATATTATCCTGCACCTCAAGGAGGAGGCCGCCGAATACCTCGATGAATGGACCATCCGTTCCACCGTTAAAAAGTTTTCCGACTTCCTCGAACACCCCGTGGTTCTCTTTACTACTGTGAAGGATGAAGAAACCGAAATCGAAGAGGAGAAG
>JAUXGY010000075.1 GCA_030621805.1 Kiritimatiellales bacterium
TTTCCTCTGTGTTTGAGAGTTCGCCTTTTTATTCCCGGTTAATCATTCCTATGATTTCATCCACCATTCGTGACTGCCGCGTCGTACCCCATGAGTCGCTGGAATCTCCACCGCCTCGAATTTTGACAGGTAAAACCTATCATGCAAATTTTTGTGCGTCAACGCTTATTAGCAGCAGGACATTCCCCATTTTTTCAGTCAAATCCTGGTAGTAGGTATTGCGGGCCGATTTTAGGGGACGGTTTCACTTTTTTCGGGCTGATTCTCAACAGCAATGCCCCGATCTTGGGTCGCCTTATGTTCGTGCGCACGACATCAAGCACTTGGTGGTTTCGCGAATAAAAGCAGGGGCTTTGGACGACCATAGGCGAAGATGGAGCGGGGTCATCTCCCGACTGCGAGGTTCCCAGCCATGGAGACGCTGACCAAGACCTTGGATAATTGGAGCTCGGAGATCGCCTGTATGTGGCAGTTTACCAAAAATAATGGAATCACCGAAGGGTTCCATACGAAGATGGAAGTGATCCAGCGCCGGGCGTATGGATTTAAGAATTTCACGAATTACCGGTTGCGAGTAATTGTGATGTGTGGTTAATAAAAACCGCCCTTGCCCCCGTCTTTGGGGGAGAGCCGGAAATCGTTTCTTTTGAAAACTCAATGAGTTACGTAAATCAGGCATTAAAAAAAAGTGGGGAATGTTTTACTTAAAGAAAGAATGGCGGAGAGGGAGGGATTCGAACCCTCGGTATACCGTTAAGCACACACACGCTTTCCAAGCGTGCTCTTTAAACCACTCAGACACCTCTCCTGAAGTTGAGCGAGTCGGGAAGCTACAGGCTTCGATTCCGGAAATCAACCGGGTTTTTCCGGAAAATGGTTTGTGTCCGCCACACCCCGCCCAGACAAACCCGAAAAACCTTGCCGGAGAGATCATTCCTCTGCACAGAGTTGCTTGATTGCAACAGCAAAGTCCTTCCCCAAACGGAGCTGTCCGGCGGCATTGTAGTGTACGGTGTCAGATCGCATGCCAAAGCCATCGGTCGAGACCATTCTTGCCCCCACAATGGCCTCCGGCCGGCCCGAGGTGGCGCCCGCCGCCGCCATCTGGCTTCGGATTTCGTCGCGGTGTGTGAATCGGCCCAAGGACGGTTGATGGGGAAGCACCTGCCCGAAGGCCATGGGCAGCGGTTTTTCGAGATTCAAATCTTCAGCGATTCGGCGGTGTAGACGTTTCAGGCTAGCGGCATAGGTCGTGGCCGATTCTTCGTTTTTACTATCCTGCTCTCCCTGCATCCAGAGGAATCCCCTGACCACCGGGGTATGGCCCTGATCCTTAAGCAAGTCGATGCCAATACGGAACCGTTTGAGCATCTTGGTATAGAGAATACCCTGGTTGCCATCGCCGGGCTTTTCGCCGGAGTAGAAGTTTCTTCGGTCGGGAGCAGGTCCACCGCCCATCCATCGATTGCCGTTCCAGCCATGGTGCAGGGGCTGGCCGCTGGCATGGTATTTAATGAGGAAGATCGACCGCTCCGCTGTTGCCATAGCCAGAGCAAAGCCAAGCTCCGGCCCAAACTCCCCCTCTCGCGCAGAGGTTTTTGTCTTGCCCAAGACAAAGGGCTCAAACCTAATTCCGTTCCAGAAAAAAGCATGGGGAACGACTTGGGTGCCGCTCCATTCCAGCGGGAGATTCTTAATTTTTGCAATGCCCTGCATGTTGGACTGTCCACCAAGAAGGTAGACGTCCACCGTTCTCCCCATCGCAGTCAGTGGATCGAGTAAACCAAAAAGCAATCCGGTCAACCAACCCCTATAAATCCGTTTCACCATATCGACAAGCTCCGTTCGTTAAATAACACCGCTACCCATGGAAAATAATAAACTTGCGGGCAACAAAGTTGATCAGCGTGGTGGAAACGGCCTTGGCCACAAAGGAAAACCCATACGAAAGGCCAAACCAGGAAATTAACGATGCGCCGATGGCGATGCCGATACCTACGCTTATACCGGACACCAAATAGAACAATCCAATCTCTTTCCTGCGGCTATGTTTACCTGCCTTGAAAACAAACCGCACATTCAACACATACGCAACGAGATTGGAAACCATAAAGGCCATTGCACCTCCGATAGCAAAGTTAACCCCATATTCTATTTTGGAAAGCGGCTCGACCTGTATACCAAAAAGACGAACTAAAAACTCGGATTCCTTCAGCGCCGGAAACCACAGCCATGCAATAAGAAACGAAATTACCACGTCGACGCCCAGCGAAAACCCGCCGCATAAAGAATACTTCATAAATTGGATACCGACATGACTCTTTTCAAGCGGGGATTTTTTTAAACTAGCCATAATTATAAATTATCCCACTATCGATGGATTAGCAAATTCCAACTGAAAGAAATGCCGCGAAATTCCATTTTTTAATCGTGCGTAACCGATGGAAGTGCTAACGTCTTAACTGAAGTTTGAGAAGGAACAAGACCCTACGTGGTTCGCGGAAATAGACCTATTTCCCTTACCCAATGATTACTAAAAGGGAGCTTATGACTCGGACTGGTGCCTGCATGCCCTTGAAAAAGGGAGGGTTCCGGAAACTTGTTCGTTTTGCACCCACCTGTTACTACGGTGACAGGGAATCGTCTACAGTCGGCCAACGCGGGGTTCCTTCTCCTTCTTCATTTTTTATTCGTAATGCGTAACAGGTAATTCGTAACCGCCTCTCCCTAATTCGCATGCATTCGCGGTTCAATTTTTCTCCAAACCCCGCTATCTTTCTGGATATGGATCTTTTCAACAAACCCTCCGAAGCTCCACCTCCCCGTGCCGGGGCGGGCACCGCACCGCTGGCGGCACGGATGAGACCGCAGATGCTTGATGAGATCATCGGGCAGGATCATATCCTCGGGGGCGATAAATTACTGCGGCGTGCCATTGAGGCCGACCGCATCAGCAGCATTATTCTCTACGGCCCGCCCGGTTGTGGGAAAACCACGCTGGCAGAGGTGATTGCCAAAACCACGAACCGGCGGTTCGAACGTACTAGCGGTGTGCTGGCCAACGTTGCAATCCTGCGCGAACTTCTCAAGGCGGCTGCCCACTGGAAAAAGATGAATGCGAAGGAAACGATTCTGTTTATCGACGAGATCCACCGCTTCAATAAATCGCAGCAGGACGTGCTACTCCCCTATGTCGAAAACGGCGACATCATCCTGATCGGCGCAACGACGCACAACCCGTTTTTTTTCATCAATACCCCGCTCAACTCACGCTCTCAGATTTTCCAGCTCAACCCGTTGGATGAAGAATCCATCGTCGTAGTGCTGCGACGGGCGCTGAATGCGCCGACCGGCCTGAACGAGTTGGTGACGGCCTCCGACGACGGACTGGCACACCTCGCCGCCGTCTGCGAGGGCGATGCCCGCCGCGCGCTCAACGCCCTGGAGATTGCCGCGCTCACCACTCCGCCGCAGGAAAATGGTATCGTGCATTTAACCCGACACGAGATTGAAGAGTCGGTACAGAAAAAAGCGGTAAACTACGATCATGACGAAGACGAGCACTACGACACCATCTCGGCCTTCATTAAAAGCGTGCGCGGTTCCGATCCAAACGCCGCCGTCTACTGGCTGGCCAAAATGCTCTATGCCGGTGAAGACCCTCGCTTCATCGCTCGGCGGTTAGTGATCCTCGCCTCGGAGGATATTGGCAATGCCGACCCGCGCGGGCTAACGCTTGCCGTATCCGCAATGCAGGCCGTCGAGTTTATCGGGATGCCCGAGAGCCGCATCACACTCGCGCAGGCCACGACCTACCTCGCGTGCGCCCCTAAAAGCAACGCCGCCTACCTCGCAGTCAATGATGCGCTTGCCGATGTCGAGAACGGGCGCACCCTTCCCGTTCCAAAACATCTCCAAAGCGGCCCGAAGCCCGATAAGGGCAACGTCAAATACCAGTATGCCCATGGTGGTGACGGCCACTTTGTCGATCAGGAATATGTTCCAACCGATAAGGTTTACTATTCCCCGACTGAGCAAGGCTACGAAGCCACCATTCGCAAGCGTACCGAACACTGGGACAGCCTGCGGAACCGCAGAACACCGAACAAGGACTAATACGGAATTAAGCTGACCAAGATTTAAGCGTTTCTACACATTAATTCGGCCTTCCTGAACAAGGCTGGAAGCTTCGTCTACATTCATTCGCCCGAATAGATGCAAACGTTGGAGGGGTTTTCTTTGACAATCACTTGCGCAAGGGCGGGAATCGCCGGTTTGATCTTGTTCCACAACCAAAGCGCCAGATATTCCGCAGTGGGATTTTCCAATCCCGGAATTTCGTTCAGGACACGGTGATCGAGCTGATTAATCAACGGTTCAACGTGCCGCCGAAGGTCGTTGAAGTCCAGCACCCATCCGAGTTTAGGGTCAAGTTCATCTTCCACATGAACCTCCACGATATAGGTATGCCCATGCATCCGTGCACACTTGTGGCCGGGCTCCACATGGGGAAGCCAATGGGCGGAATCAAATTTAAACTCTTTGGAAATTTTCATTTTCGGCATAATTTAATCCTCAACATAGACTCTAGGGTCTGACTCGCCAGCATCCTTGAATCCTTTTAGTCTTAACAAACACGACTCACAGTGCCCGCAAGAGCGACCGTCGGGCGCGGGGTCGTAGCAGCTGGTGGTTTTTGCGTAATCAACTCCGAGTGAAAGACCTAGTTGGATGATTTCGGCTTTGGTTAGATTAATTAAGGGTGCGTGGATGGATAGCTTTTTACCCTGCACACCCGCCACGGTCGCGAGGTTAGCCATCGTTTCAAAAGCCGTAATAAACTCGGGACGGCAGTCGGGATAGCCACTGTAGTCCAATGCGTTGACGCCGATGAAAATATCAAAGGACTCCAGCACTTCCGCCCAGGCTAATGCGTAGGAGAGAAAAACGGTGTTGCGTGCGGGAACATAGGTGATTGGAATTTCGTCGGTCAGTTCTTCAATCTGATCGTGCTTCGGCACATCAATATCGGTGGTAAGCGCGGATCCTCCGAATGAACTTAAATCAATATCGACGATTTTGTGTTCCACAGCGCCGGCGAAGGCTTGGTCGGTTGCGCAGTCAAGTTCAATGGAGTGGCGCTGACCATAGAAAAAGGACACGGCGTAGACCTCATATCCTTCATTCAGTGCCTGAGCCATCACCGTGGCGGAATCTAACCCTCCACTCAGCAAAACCACCGCTTTTTTCTTTGCGTCAGTCATCAAAGCATTTCCAGCATTTTGTGTGTCTGCGGAATAATGCGCACATTGGGCATAAGGTGTCCTGCCATTTCCTGCCACCGCAAGAGTTGTTCGCCAGCGGGAACCGCATTGGTCTTGGCCGCCTTGGTCATCGGCTGAATAACGACCAAAGTATCCTCTCCTCCCGCGTTCTTAATCCCCTTTACCGCCTGCATGAATTCTTCCTCGTCGGTTTCGGCCGAAAGAACCAGTTTGGTAAAGACCTCAACATTCCTGTCCCGGCAGATTTTCAGGAATTCCCAATGCTCGGGAAAGGTGTTCTTCTCTTTGGTTACGCTGGAGAGCTTCACATCCATCGCCACAATATCAACCCACTCAATAATCGACTTAAGTTGTTGCGGCAAATCACCGGCGGTTTCGAGATAGATGCTATGGCCGTCGCCTTTTAGAATCGGAAGGAGTTCGGCCAGATATCCGGCCTGCAGCAGCGGCGCCCCGCCCGTAAATGAAATCTGGCGGTTATTTTTTTTATGATCCACCTCGCGAATAAGCTCAACCAGCTGCCCGATTGAGAGCGGATTCGGCACATGCTCGAATTGCCCGGAGCCCGGGACTTTTTCAACTAAAACCGTTTCAGTGCGATCCACCACCGTGTCGCAAAACTCACACGCTCGGTGGCATCCGCAAAAACGAACAAACAGGTGGCGCTCACCCACATAGGGGCCTTCGCCTTGAACGGAACTAAAAATTTCTGAAAGGTATGTTTTCATGGCCCAACAAAGTACCCGACCAATTCCGTAAACGAAGCAAAATATGCGGAAGGTTCAATGCCCCGCTCCTCACCAAATCCGTACCGGACAAATGCGCTTTTGATCCCCGCATTGCGTGCCACAGCCAAATCGGTGCAGTGATCGCCGATCATCCATGCACGAGCGGGATCCATCCCCGTGGTTCGCAGGCATTGCAGGATGCCATCAGGTTCGGGTTTTAGGTTTTCGACATCCCCTCCACCAATGATCGAGGTAAAATAATGATCGACGTTAAAATGTTGAAGGATACTTCGGCTGGGATCGCCGGGCTTATTGGTCAGCACAGCCAACTGGTGTCCGGCTTCCACCAAATGGCGGAGCCCCTCCTCGACCCCTGGATACATAAAAGTATGCACGGTCAAATGCGATAGATAATAATCTTTATTAACCTGAAGAGCATCGTCCACATCCACCTTCGCACCCTGTAGCGACCGCTCCACCAGCTTGCGCACGCCATCACCAACGTAGCCGCTTACGGCTTCTAATGGAAGCGAAGCCAGTCCAAACCGATCCCGCATGTGGTTAATCCCCGCCGCGAGATCGGCCCGCGAATCAATCAAAGTTCCATCCAAATCAAAAATAAGCAATTGGGTCTTCATTCCACAACTCCTTCCAGGTAAGTACGGGGACATCAACCGGAAACTTCACCGGTTGGCCATTATCCACCGCCACCACCCGCGTTCCTGCCGCGCAGGCGGCATCAATACCAATCAACTGATCCTCGAAAACCAGTGTCTTTAATGGATCAACGCCCAGCTTCTGAATCGTGATCTCGATGATTTCCGGATCGGGCTTTCGGTTTGCTACCTCGTCGGCGGTGGTGACTGCATCAAAATATTTCGTAAGGCCCGCCTCCTCCAGCACAGGCCGAACAAAGCTCGCAGCCGAATTGGTCGCCAGTGCCATCGGTTTTTCCCCGTGCCACCGTTCCAGAAACTCGCGTGCCCCTTCGAACAGTTCCACCACAAAAATAGCCCGCATCCGCTGCCACTTTTGCTCAAGCACCCGTTCCGCATCGAGCCGCAAGCCATACCGTTCATTCAGAATCCCAGCAAAAGGAATACTATGGGTTGCGAAAAACTCGTAGTGCTCAGTAGGCGTTAATGCATAGCCCACCTGCTCCAGCACGGCATCGGCAAACGCACGGGCATGATACTTTCCCGAATCGATCAACGTGCCGTCCATATCCAGAATGAACGCTTCGCAATCCTGCAGGTGCATGACAAACTCCTAAACGGCACCACACAGCGTCAGGATCACAGCCTTCTGGGCGTGCAGACGGTTTTCCGCTTCATCGAAGACAATCGACTGCGGGCCGTCGATCACCTCCGCCGTCTGTTCGCAATCGCGATCAGCAGGAAGACAGTTCATGAAGACGGCATCGGGTTTGGCGTATGCCATGAGCTCAGTATTCACCTGATAGGGAAGGAAACGGGCAATGCGTGCAGCCTCCTGATCCTTGGGGATATGGTAGCTCATCCACGAATCGGCATAGACCACATCCGCATCCTTAATGGCCTCGACAGGATCGTTCGTAATGGAAATCAAACCACCGGATGCGGCGGCAAAAGATTGGCAGCTTTCAACCACATCGCCGCGTGGCGAATAGTCGGAGCCCTCGGGCGATCCCACGCTAATGTGCATGCCCATCTTGGTTCCGCCAAACATCAACGAGTGAGTCACATTATTGAGGCCATCGCCAAGAAACGCCAGCTTGAGCCCCTCAAGGGTTCCTTTCTTTTCCTCAATGGTCTGGAGGTCGGCAAGAATTTGACACGGGTGGCTGTCGTCGGTCAGTGCGTTAATCACCGGGACGGTGGCATGCTCCGCCATTTCCAGC
>JAUXGY010000435.1 GCA_030621805.1 Kiritimatiellales bacterium
AATTCGATGGCCAAGAGGTTTTCTCCGGTTTGGAGTAGGGCTGGAGGCAGGTTGAAGGAGTAGAAGGTGGATTCGGCAGGCGCCGACACGGCACTGCTTGCAAGCGTTTCTGAGGTGATGGTTCCGGTCGGCATGTTTTCGCGCATCAGCTCTGTGCCGTTCAGATAGATCACGACTCCGTCATCCCGCAAAAGATCAAGGGTCAGGCCGTCCACGAGAGAAGCATCATCGCATGAGAACGTTTTTCGAAAATAAGTTGTGATATGTTTTTGGTTGGAATTTGACCCATAGCTCAAGGTGGTACTTTCATCCCCATCACCATAACCAAGTTCCGCAGAGTTAGTGCTCCATGCCGCATCGGAATATTCCGCCGTCTTCCAACTGCTGTCCGCAAGGCTTCCGCCATCCCAGTAGCGCCAGCTTGAGTTTTTATCCACGAGAGAGGTGATGGTTACATCGCTGGTGTAGATTAATGCATCAGGAGAAATTCCGCCACCGGGCAAGCGGGGGTCGGAACCATCCAGTGTATAGTAGATGGTGCCTGCTACAGCGGAACTCAGAATTAGCTCAAACCCATTGCTTACACTCCCGCCCTGCTGATTGTAGGCGGGGGGATCAAAGCTGGGATACATCCCTCGGTTGCGTAGATAGGAGAAGAGTTGACTGGTTCGCCCCGGAAAGAGGTTGTTTTGGATATTCTCGGCAGAAGAGACCCAGTTGGCCGGGGTTCGGTAGCCCCAGCGCGCGCATTCCGCAATCAGGCTATCCTCAATCTCCGTCATTCGTTCTGAAAGCCGCGAACTGTTTTGCGCGGGGGTCAGGGCGCCTCCATGGAAAAAGTGCTTTTGGATCCGGTCGGCCAGCAGCATTTTAAAGTCGGGATCGGCTTCGGAGTTCAACCCGCCGAACAAGCTACCTGGACCGGGATTCCCGGTATTATCGGACGTGGTTGTCCGCAAAAACCCATCAGCATCCGCGATCCAAAACTTAAACCCGGAACCGACTTCTGCAGGGCCTGCTGCGCGATATTCGGTTTCGCAGTTTCCATAGAACCACAGGAGCATAAAGTCGATCAGGCCGGGGACGTCCAAGTAATCCTTGACGGCTTGGTAGTTCCCGCGCAGATCCCGTACACGAGTCCATGAATCACGATACACCGGGTCGGGTGTTCCCAGAACAAAAGCACTGCCGACGTTGTCATTGCCTCTAACGTTGAAGTAGTCCTCCGTTTCGCCACCCAGATAATCCGCAAGGAAGTGTTCGACCAGCCGTTCGCGCAGGTGGAATTGGCCCCAGTAAGTTCCGTTGATGTACAGATGCACAAAGCGTCCATGCGGATTCAAGCTTCCCATGTCCAACATGGAGTCCTCGACGAAACGGGCGGCCATGTAGAACCCGCGCTGGTTCATGTCGTGGGAGCCGCCGCCGAGTTCAAGCTCGTCAAAGGAATCCCTCGCCGGGAATCCATGATCCATGCCGGAAAACAGCGGAGCCTTTAATTTCCGGCTTCCATATTCTGCAGAAAACTTGAGTCGGTAGTTTTTCTTCGCAAAGGTCGTCCAAGCCCCACCATACCGCACCATGCCACAATTTTCCTGCACGCCTTTCGTACCGTCGGGCCAGAGCACCTCGACCGATGCCTCGCGCTTGATATAGTCGTCTGGAAGCTCAGGCACCGCGATCGACATGGTGGGGATGTCCATCAGCCCCGTCCGCAGGCGCGCGGCATAGAGCGGGTCTTGGGTAATGCCCGTATTCATCACCGGAGAAGTCGCGGCATCCTCGATGAAGATATAGCTATGTGTTTTGGTTTTGGGTGATCGGTAGTCTGGGCGGGAAACGGCGGCCCGAACCGTCTTGGTTTCCGCAATATTAAGTGCGCTGGAATAGGGCGTTTGCGGCTCCGAACCATCGAACGAAACCGTCACCGTCGAGTTTGAATTGGGATTTGATATGGCCAAGGAAAATGCGTTCGTATAAAACCCGCGTTTATGGCTAAAGTCGAGCGAGGCGAGCCAGCCTTCGTATTCCACGGCCCTGTTGAATGCATAGGGCGTCGGCTCCATAAAGCGCCATGTCCCCTGTAAATTACGCCCG
>JAUXGY010000333.1 GCA_030621805.1 Kiritimatiellales bacterium
CCGACAATCTCCAATACGTTATGGAGAAAGGTTTGGATCTGTTCCGGCATTTCCGCCGAAAACTTGAGAACCGATTCCTCTGCCGCCGTAAATCCAATCGCTTTGCCGACCGAGAAAACCACCACGAGAAAGGGAACCAGCGCCATCAGAGTGGAATAGGTAAGTGCGGAGGCGTGGAGGTGGCACCGGTCGTCCTTGGCTCCCTTGATCACGAGGTGCGTAACGCGCAGAGCCTCGACCCCGAAAGAGCTCAGCTTGGTGTCGTGCACCAGATCAATCCGCCACAAGTCGTGCTGGAGAAAGTTGATAAACTTTTTAATCTGATCAATTATTTTTCTGGCCATGCCCTTCTCCTACGACTTCATCAATGACAGGAACTTTAAGCACGAAGACCCGTGTTGAAAAGGCAAAACCCTCCCCTAGAAACGGATCCATCAGGAGGCGGCACCAGATGCGCACCATGAGGGTAAATGCTTATCTTGAGTCTATGGGGTGGCACGGGACTTCAGAGCTTGGCTCTTGACCGGTGCGGGCCGGCGGGGAATAAGAGCCCATTTTATTTCCAGAAATTTTCCGCCGGAACCATTGAAGTAGAGCAGGCGAATAGGTTGCAGGCCCTTGGAAAGCGCAACGGTGCCAGAGAAGGTTTTGGAACCATGCAGTCCGTCGCCGTCGGCAACGAGTTTGTCGCCGACCCAGAGTTGCGCCCCGTCGTCGCAAGTGAGGGCGAAGCGGTAGACCCCATCCTTTGGGACGCGGATCAGGCCATTGAAGATCACGCCGAAATTTTCATCGCGCTTGCGGAGCTCGAGATCGAAGTTCGCCACCTCGCCCGTGGTGCGCGGGGCATCCGAGGCGAGGCAGTCCTCCATCTCGGCAATGGTTTTGAAGGCCTTTTCGACATAGTGGTATTCCAACCCTGGGATCAAGGCCTTGACCTCCTCCGCAGGACGGGGAACAACGCGGGAATAGGTGGATGCAACCACCGTCGAAACCGCGCGGCCCTGATAGAACGAGCGGGCCTTGACCGTTATGGTTTCCGACAGGCGGGTCGGCGAGGAATAGAGCCGTGAAGTGACGGAGGGTGCGCTACCGTCGAGGGTGTAACGGATTTCCAGCTGGTCACAGGGAGCACTCAACGCGACGTCCATCGGGGCGATCATCTCGGAGGAGGGAGCATTGAATTGTGGCTCGTGGTAGCTCACCAAGGGGCCGTCGAAATCCAATGCCACGACCGAATTGGCCGGATCGGGCTGTGCCTGTGGAACATGGATCACGACACCGCCTCCTTCCGTCGTGGCCTCTAGGGCGGAGGCGGGGACAGCCAACAGAAAGGCGCGGTCGGGGAGGTTGCCTAGCTCCGGGACGAAGAGCTTGCCATCCTTCGGCCAGTCGAAAACATGCAGGTAGAGCCGGGTGCGATTGTCCGCCAGTTTCTTGACCGTGCAGCGGCCCCAGGGCGTCGAGGCGCTGGAGCGAAACACGGTGGCGCGGGTGCCATGGATCGCTTCGCCATTAACCGCCATCCATTTGCCAATCGCACGCAGGCGTTCGGCATCCTGCGGGGTAACGCAACCCTTTCCGTCGGGACCTATATTGAGCAGGAAGTTGCCGCCCTTAGAGGCTATATCGGCCAAGTGGCGGATCAGCTCACCGGACGGCTTCCAGTCCTTCGCAAACTGGTTGTAGCCCCACGAGCTGTTGATCGTCATGCAGGTTTCCCAGTCGCGCGGGGGAATATCGTCTTCGGGAATGCGCTGTTCCGGGGTGTCGTAGTCCATCGGCAGGCCAATGCGATTGTTGATGATGGCCTTTGGCTGGAGCGTATGGATCAGATCGACAATCTCGCGCGAACGGTGCTGCTCCGGACCCTTTTCCCAGTCACCGTCGAACCAGACGACAGCGATATCACCATAGTTTGTGAGTAGCTCGGTGAGCTGAGCTTTCATGAACTCGACATAGCGGTTGTAGTCCGCATCTTCGACGGAGCGCCGATCGATTTCGCGGCGAGGAAGGTAGTCGAGGTGGTGCCAGTCGAGAACGGAATAGTACCAGCCCAGACGCATGTCGTGTCGGCGACAGGCCTCGGCCATCTCCTTCATGGCATCGCGCTGCCAAGGGGTGACCATCACGTTGTAGGGATTCGATTCCGAATTCCACATCGAGAACCCCTCATGGTGTTTGGTGGTGATGACAATGTATTTCATGCCGGCCTGCTTGGCGAGGCGCACAATGGCATCGGCATCGAATTCGGTAGGGTTGAAGCGATCAACGAGCTTCTCGTATTCCTCGTTGGGCACGCCTTGAATGAGCCATTCTGAGTATCGCCCGCCTCGGTGGCCGTTGAGTTCGTTGCCGTGTTCGGCGTAGAGGCCCCAGTGGATAAATAAGCCAAAACGCGCCTCGCGCCACCAACCCATGCGTTCATCGTGCTGGATCTGGGTCTCGCCAAAGGGGCTGGCATCGGAAGGAGACGACGCACACCCCCCGACCAAAATCATAGCTCCCAAAAGTACTACTCGTATAAAAATCGCTTTCATCTCTCCATCCTCAAATTTTACGCTGCAAAAGCCCCCGAGTGTTCAATCGATTTACGGACTCAGGGGTCAATAGAAGCTCTGTTCCTTTCCGTCATGAGTACCTGTCGTTTTCTTATCAAGTTCTGTTAGATTTTATTAGAAATAAATGACTCCGTTAGAGGTACGGAAATAGAGTCGTTTGATGGCAATAATGGGTACCTGCTAATTCGGAGATTGTCAAGAAACTCGCGCAGATCCAGATTTCTTTTTCCGACAAATAGAAGTTCATCTTTCTGGGTGATCTGTTACAATTTT
>JAUXGY010000436.1 GCA_030621805.1 Kiritimatiellales bacterium
AAGCGCATCGTAGAGCGCGGTCGGGGCGTAGGCCTGCATGGCGAGGTCGACGATGGTTACAAAGGTGGCGATAACGACGATATAGACCGGGATGCGGATCTTTTTCGGCACGATCTTGCGCATGGCGGAAATCACGATGTTGCTGCCCATAAGCACGAACATGGTGGCCACACCCATGCCGAGTCCGTTGGTAGCGCTTGAGGTTACTGCTAGCGTCGGGCACATGCCGAGCAGCAGCACCAACACCGGGTTCTCTTTCCAAAGCCCTTTGGAAAATTCGTTCATGGCACTCATTATTTGGCTCCTTTGGAAAGGTCTTGAAGATGGTCGATGGCGGTTCCGCTAATAGCGTAGACCGCGCCTCCGATGGCCGCGCTGGTGATGGTTGCGCCGGTCTTGCCGTTAATCCGGTCGCCGTCCTTAGTGATTGGCCAACGGCTTGCTCCCGCTTTCTTTCCGGCGTACCAGTCGAGGTAGACATTCGGGGCAAGGCCTTCGGCGGCTTCGGTTCCCTTGATGAGAGCAACGAGGGTTTTCTGCAGCTTGCGGTCGGTGACGGCGGTGCCGAGGCCAGGGGTTTCGCTGTTGGCCGTTACGATGACCGTACGGACGGAGCCATCGAGTTCCAGTCCGACCATCACGGTGACATTTCCGGAAAATCCTTCGGGAGTAATGACCTCTCCGGCATAGCCGACTATCTTATCCCCTTTCCGGGCCATGTAATATTTGATCGGCCAATCCAATTCAGAACGGAGAGTCATCGTCTCGACGGTGTCGAAAGCCGGCAGCACCTGCTCCAGTGCGGCATCGGTTTTTTTCTGAAGGTTCACTTTGATGGCCGCCTCGGTGGAGACCGAAACAAACGAAAGCAGGCCTGCGGCAATCGCCGCAATGACACCTAGAAAAATCCCAAGTTGAGGAATATTTATCTTTTGCGCACTCATTACTTTTTCTCCTCTTTCGTCGGCGCGATGTAGCCAAAGGGTTTGCCGGTTGTTGAGCGGTCAATGAGCGGCGTGAGCGCGTTCATGAATAGGATAGAAAAACTGACACCTTCGGGGTAGCTGCCCCACAGGCGGATGGCACTGGTCATGATGCCGCAACCGAGGCCAAAGATGAGTGCACCCTTTTTGGTCATCGGCGAAGTAACCATATCGGTGGCCATGAAGAAGGCGCCGAGCAGGAGGCCGCCGGAGAGGACATGGAAGATGGGCGAATGGGTGGTTTCGGGGCTGATTAAATGCGCCCCGCCGGTAATCACAAAAACACTGCCAATGAACGCCACTGGAACCTGCCATTTAATCAGCTTAAAGAGGAGTAGGATGGCACCGCCAACGAGCAGCGCAATCGCGGAGGTCTCGCCGAGGCAGCCACCGACGTTACCGGAAAAAAGGTTCCCAAGCGAGGTTGCGCCCGGCTCCATGCCCAGCGGTGTGGCGGCGGCAATCACATCCGCGCCTCGGGTGGTGTTCCAAGTGGTCATGATGGCCGGAAAGCCAATCAACAGGCCGACGCGCGCGACGAGCGCAGGGTTGAAGGGGTTATAGCCGAGGCCGCCGAAGAGCTGCTTGCCGAGAATAATGGCGAGCACGCCGCCAATCACGCAGACCCACCACGGCACGCCGGCGTTAAGGTTCATGCCCAGCAGGATGCCGGTCAGGATGGCACTGCCATCCTTCCATGTGGAGGTGCGCTTCATCAACTTGTTCCAGCCCTCTTCGATCACCACACAAGAGACCGTGCAGAGCAGCAGTACTTTCAGCGCGGCAAAGCCGAAGAACCAGATGCCAACCAGACAGGCGGGCAGCATGGCCAACACCACGGTAAACATGATCTTGTTGATGCTCTGGTTATCGCGGGTGTGCGGCGAGTTGCTGACCACGAACCGGGAGGGATCGGGCATCTGTATTGTTGTTTGGGTTTCAGACATAAGCAGGGTCTCTATTTCTTCTGATTTCCCTGGGATACTTTACAACTCTGCTTGCATCGGGCTTTATCTCGTCGCGACTGACACACAGAAAAACAATTATGTTTTCAGGCATTGCGATGGGGGTTGCCCTGTTTATTACTTCATTCA
>JAUXGY010000365.1 GCA_030621805.1 Kiritimatiellales bacterium
CAATTCATCGAGCACCTCGTCGCTATGCGTGATGCGATCTTCATAGGGCTGTTCCGGAAACGCCAGATTCTGATTCAGCTTTTTCCGGTTCATCGCACACCCGCTGCCGGTCAGCATGGCCAATACGACGAGGCAGGTTGATAGTTTCCGAATGATGGGTGTTAAGGATTCCCGTTTTTCACGTTTCGCACCGCCCCAACACCCAACACTTGTCCTGCGAAGCCTTGGCGAAGCGGGAACCAACAACCGCCAACACTCATTTCTCTTTTGCAGGCTCATAGGGAAGCGCCTCGGGGCTGTATGAATATTTCCGAAGGATGCCCTTCTTGTCGAAAAAGAACATGGCGCGGTCATACTCAGTCGTCTGCGTGCCTGTATTCCAAATGATGAGCAGCAGGGATTTTCCATCCTTCCCCTCGCGCATGTAGTAGAACACCGTCTCATCGTGCAGCGCAATCAACTGCGACGGCGGCCCCAGTACGGCCGTCACATCCGACGCCGTCGTCACCCCCGGCTTCCATTCCGGCACATCCGGACTCCGCCATTCGTTGGCTACTCCGGCATAGCCGTCCCAGTTCGCGCATCCAACCGACAACAAAACTCCACTGACCAACAGCACACCCATGCTCCATCGCTTATATTTTTTCTTCATTTTTGTCCTTCTCCTATCTTTTCCGGTTGTTATCCCCACTCGCTTCGCTAGCCGACACGGAATCCGCAAATGCACCGGGCTGTCTCCAGCCGTTTGATGAAGCTTAGAATTTCTTTTATAACGTGGAGGGCTGGTTGACTCAAGAGTGTTTGCATACTGTAGGGTAAAAACAAGGCATTCAATGGCGTTTCTCCACATTGGTTCTGGTTTCATAACTCGTCGTCTTCATCCGCCTTGTATATAGGGTGTGATTTTTGAACCGGCCTTCGGCCTATTCCCTCCGGGAATTATGCTGCGCGGTGAGTCAACGAATCCTTTCCGCCCGCGCCCTATCAGATGCCTCGGTGTCAGGTAATTTGAGGCAACTCACGCTAAACGATGTCCTCAAAAAAATACACTTGCCTATGGTACCTATTTTATACTATACATGAATTCAACAGGATATTTCCGGTTCAAGCCTGGCGCGGGCGATCCGTATTAAGGCGGAAATAAAGTTTGGTATGTTACATTTTTTAAAGCTAAAATAACTGTCTTCACTAAGAGGATAAATAGTCTATGAATTTGAATCATAACGAATCGATAAAACCACATTTAGCGACCTTCTTATTGGCGCTACTGTTCCTATCTGTTTTCATAGCCGGGTGCTCCACCACAAAATCGGAGACGCCCCCGGAAGCTCCAACGGAAACGGCCTCCACAGCTCCAACACCTGAAGCTTCGGTTCCCTCTCCGGAAACCACAACAAACCAACTCATTCACCTCGAAGCTCTGGGTGTTGCTTTTCTGGAGGCGAAACAAAGCCCCCCGCCCGTAAAATCGATTGAGGCCAAGGGGTTTGGACTCCCCGCCTCCAGTGCTGGAAATGCTGCGCAAAAACGGCTGACCGCCATGGAGGCCGCCCGCTACCGGGCGCTGGCTAATCTCGTGGAAAAACGGGATGGACTGGAGGTGATGAGAAAAGCACACACCATCGATATGGCTTTTGCCGGGGAAGAGATTCGCGTACAGATCAACGGGACGCTAAAAAACGTTTCCGAGGTGGCCCAAGACTATGACACAGAAACCGAAATGGCTACCGTCACCCTGAAAATTCCACTGGAGCCGGAAACCGATTCGACGCGTAAAAAACCCCTCACGCTTGAGCAACGCAAAGCCCGAGCCATTACCGCCGCCCGAATCCAAGCCACGGCGGCATTGCGTGAAAAGATCGGCCAAATCTATGTGGAACAGGATGTCCTTGTCGAGGAACTGATCTTATCCCATCAGCAAGCACGGGTTTATGTGCAGGGCCTTTTAGAAGGCGTCTCTTTTTCCGAGGCGCTTTGGCTTGGCGAATCACGATGCGAAGTGGTTGCCACCCTCGAGGTGAACCAAACCGACATAGAAAAAATGAAACAAGGTGTACCCAAAGCGGATAAGCAAGAGAATCAATAAATGAAGTTTTGATGATGTAAAGCGGATCAAACCGCACGGTTTCTTCCCGCTAGGCCAAAGCAAAGGAGGTGCGATGGTGGAACAAACTTGATCCAAGTATCACTCGGTTAGAAATAATTAAATAATAAACAAAAGGAAGGTATCAGATGAAAAGATTAAATATAGTTGTATCATGCGCTGCCGTTATAGGTTTAGCCGCAATCACAGGGTGCCAGACCATGGGCGGAGGCGCAGCACAAGAGGAAGCAGATGCCGCCCTCGCGAAATCACAGGCAGAAACCGCAGCCGTGCAGGCGGAACTTGATACCGCACGAGCCGATGCAGACACGAAGGCTCAGGCCGCGCAGAGCATCCCCGGTAGCACCCTGACACAAACTGGAACGCTACTATTTAAGGCGGAAGGCCAATCTGTGGCTATAGCCGAAGACGGTGCTCTGGGCGTCGCCAAGGCTCGACTCGCAGCGGAAACCATTGCTAAGGCCAATCTGT
>JAUXGY010000403.1 GCA_030621805.1 Kiritimatiellales bacterium
CATTCGACATATCGGCTTCTCACTGACCTATGCCATCGCTATAGGCATTTCCGCCGTATTCGGTACCTTGGTTCCGGCGATGCTCAACGGGACGCTGATAAGCAACTTTCAGAAACCGGGAGGTGTGGTAGTCCTAGTGGGATTCATGGTATCCATTGCCGGGGTGGCCATTTGTGGAAAAGCCGGGTTCATGAAAGAAGGGGGATTGGATCGGCCGAAAGACGAGGCCTCGGGCGCACCGAAGTTTAACATGAAAAAGGGGCTCGGGCTGGTCATTCTGGCGGGCGTTCTTTCCGGAATTTTCGGCGTTGCCGTGGCGGGCGGAGGGGAGATCGATACGATTGCTGTTGCGCACGGGGCCAAGGACGGATTTGCAGGCTATGCAAAATATATCATTATCACCGGCGGAACGCTGATTACTAATCTGATTTGGTGGGGTGTCATTTGCATCCGCAAAAAAACGCTTGGCGAGTTCATTCGGCATGAAGACGGTTTCGGAAAGCTGGGCTTCTATTACCTGATGGGCATCATCGCCGGAGTCCTCTGGTTCGGACAGTTTATCTTTTACGAACAAGGACATGCCAATATGGGAGATTTCAAATTTATCAGCTGGGGCATCCACATGGCCATGCTGGTGTTCTTCAGCTTCGGGGTAGGGCTTCTCTTCCGGGAATGGCATGGCTGCTCCCGTAAAACGCTTACCGTGCTTATCACCGGGTTGCTGATTTTGACAGGATCCTTTGGACTCATCACCTACGGTTCATGGGTGGGAGAAACCGCCGGAACGGTGGCCTCTTCTTCCGGGCATTAAGCCCATAAATTCAGGAAATATTTCAGTGGATAAATCACGGGCGAAATCGTACCGCTTTTGTACTTTATGAGGGTTTAAAGGATCTTCCTTTTGATCCGTTTTACACCGGGATTTCCGATGCAGGATTTAACGGCATGGACAGGGTATCGGCACCGATAAAAAAATACGAAGGATAGTAGTATGGCATCAGCAAAAAAAAGTGAAATCAATGATTATAGTCTCGTGGGAGACCATGCCCGGCTCGCCGTGGAAAAGGGGCTTGCTGAGGCAAACTGGTATCAATGTGTGGTTCCGCGCGATACCCTGCGCAGTCTGCTAGAACGCAGAGACGGCCCCGGTATTCGCGACACTCTTATTTGGTTGGGTCTGATGGGCCTGTTCGGTTCTCTGGGCGTGATCTTATGGGGCAGCGGGTGGGCTATTCTTCCCTTTGCGGCATACGGAGTTCTTTATGCCAGCTCTTCCGACTCCCGCTGGCACGAGTCCAGCCATGGTACGGCTTTTAAAACCGACTGGATGAACAATGTGCTGTATGAAGTGGCATCCTTCATGGTCATGCGCGAATCCACCCTCTGGCGATGGAGCCATACCCGTCACCATAGCGACACCATCATCATTGGCCGCGACCCCGAGATCGCAGCGCCCCGCCCGGTCAATCTGAGAATCTTCATCCTGGTCTTTTTGGGGATTCCGCAGATTAAGGATTATTTTAGAAAGCTGCTAAAACACTCTACGGGCAAGCTCTTCCCGGATGAAGCGACGTTCATCCCGGAATCGGAACACACCAAAATTTTCTGGAAGGCTCGCATCAGTCTGCTGATCTACGCGGTGGTTATTGGCTCATGCTTTTATTTTGGAACCATCCTGCCGCTTCTTTTCATCGGACTTCCAAACCTTTACGGCACCTGGCTCATGCCCATCTATGGGTATACCCAGCATGTTGGACTCGCCGAAAATGTGCTCGATCACCGGATGAACTGCCGGACGGTCAAAATGAATCTTATCAATCGGTACCTGTATTGGAATATGAACTATCACACGGAGCACCACATGTTCCCGTTGGTGCCATACCACAACCTGCCGAAGTTGCACGAAATCGTGAAGGCCGACATGCCGAAGCCCTATTCAAGTATTTGGAATGCCTGGCGGGAAATTATTCCAACGGTACGGCGTCAAGCCAAGGATGCCACCTATTTTGTTGAGCGAGACCTACCTGCTCCCGTGGAGCGAACTGCAGAACAGGAATCCACTCACACCCGTGTTTCGTCGGCGACGATGGATCAAACAGGCTGGGTTGAAGTGGGGCCTTCAACGTTGCTGGAACGCGAGGATGTTTTGCGGTTTGACTACGCCGAACATACGTACGCCGTTTACCGCACCGTAGATGGCGCACTACATGCCACCGATGGGATCTGTACCCACGGAAACACGCATTTGGCATCGGGATGGGTCAAGGGTTGTCAGGTTGAGTGTGCCAAGCATAATGGACGCTTTGATGTTCGCGACGGATCGCCGCAGCG
>JAUXGY010000441.1 GCA_030621805.1 Kiritimatiellales bacterium
GGCCCCACCAAGCCCGTCATCATGGCGATCGTTGAAGAGGCGATGGACTCCGGCATCGAAGAGATTGCCCTCGTCATCCAGGAAGCCGACCGCGCTCTGTTTGAGAATTTTTTCCACCAGCGCCTGCCCATCGAACACTACAACAAACTCTCCAAAGACGACCAAAGATATACCCAGCGCATCATGGATATGGGTAGCCGGATCACGCTCCTCATTCAAGAGACCCAGGATGGCTTTGGACATGCCGTGCACTGCGCCAAGGAATGGGTCGGCAACGAACCGTTTCTGCTCCTTTTAGGCGACCACCTCTACGGCTCCGACACCGAACTGTCCTGCACCCGCCAGCTGATGGACGTCTACGAGCGCACCGGAAAAAGTGTGGTTGGCCTGCAAGAAACACCCGAAGCCGAAGTTCGGCACTTTGGTTGCGCCACCGGAATATGGGAAGAACAAGGAAGTATTCTCTCCATCACCGAGTTTGCGGAAAAACCTTCGGCGGAATACGCCCGCGAACACCTCGCGACCAAAGACGTTAAGGAAGGCCATATTCTCACCCTATTCGGGCAATACATTCTCACGCCGCGCATCTTCGAGCTGCTCGACGGAAACATCCGCCACAACATGCGCGAAGGCGGCGAGTTCCAGCTCACCTCCTGCATGGATCGGTTGAGGCAGGAAGAAGGGTTTATCGGTTGCCGCATCCAAGGTCGCCGCTTCGACATCGGAATCCCGGAAGCCTATCGGCAGACCATCATTGATTATCGGGAAGCGTAACGGATAACGCGTAATTCGTAACGGCTTCATTTACGTATTACGAATTACTCGTTATTAATTTACATCCCCATCTTCTTAAAAATAACCTCGGGAATATGGCGGATGATTAGCATGATCCACCGCCACATCCAGAGGATGTAAATCGTGTTTCGCTTTTTTTCGACTCCATGAAAAACAGCGTTGGCCACCTGCTCCGGTTCGGCGGTGAGTGCGGCGGGAAGCTCTAGGCTTTCGGTCATCTTCGTGCGGCAAAACCCCGGCTTCACCGTCATCACATGTACCCCGCTTTTTGCGAGGCGATTACGCAGCCCCGCAAGATAGGCCGTGAATCCCGCCTTGGCACTGCCGTAGATATAGTTGCTCTGCCGCCCGCGATCGCCCGCCACGGAACTGACCCCAACGATTGAACCGCTCCCGCGCTTTTCAAAATCTTCCGCCACCACATTCAGGATAGAGACCGCACCCGTATAGTTCACATCGATCGTCCGACGCACCTCGTCGAAATCCGTGCGCGCCAGCGTCTGATCGCCCATGTAGCCGAACACACAAATGACGACATCGGGTTTGGTTTTGAGCGAGGCGTAGAAAGTTGGATGGTTAGAAAAATCGGAAGCATCAAACTCCAGCGCAAGAATCTCTGTATTGGACCGCACCCGCAGGTCGCCCGCGACCGGTTCAAGCCGTTCCATGTTCCGCGCGGCCAGCAACAACCCCCAGCCCTCGGCGGCATACTTCTTTGCAATCGCCTGCGCCATGTCCGACGTAGCCCCTAAAATCAAAACATTCTTCATACTTACTCCTCAATAGAATCGAACCACGAAATACACTAAATACACGAAAAGTTAGTTCGCAATACGCTCAATCTGCACCTTTGGGTAGTGGCCGAAATTAACAATTAAACCCAGTTTATACTCAGTTGCCCTTAAATAGTTATGGACTTGGGCACGATGCTCATCGGTAACAGACTTTACCGCCTTAATCTCTACAATGATTTTCTCAAAACAAATAAAATCAGGAATGTATTTCTTCCGAAGCGGTCGCCCTTTGTATTCCAGTTTTAGCGGATACTGGGCAACAAAGGTAATCCCTTGAAGTCCAAATTCAATTTCCAAGCACTCCTGATATACATCCTCAAGAAATCCGCATCCCTTTTCTTTGTAAACCTCAAAACAAGCTCCATTAATCTGGTAGCCTTCTGCTTTATATACGATTTCAGCCATGCCACTCCCCTTTCGTGTATTTAGTGTATTTCGTGG
>JAUXGY010000393.1 GCA_030621805.1 Kiritimatiellales bacterium
TATCAGGTCTTGTCTTCCTAAGACCGCTTGGCCTCCGACTTAAGTTCCAGGACAAGGCGAAGACGATCAAGCATGTGGTTGGGCATCTGTTCAAGCCGATGCTCTACACTTCGCTTACCACCATTGCCGGGTTTGCCTCGCTGGCTACCACACCCATTCCGCCGGTGCAGATTTTTGGTCTCCATGTTGCTTTCGGTGTCGCGCTCGCATGGTTGCTGACCATGACGTTTGTTCCAGCCTATATCATGCTCTTTGTCAGCGAGAAGTCCCTTGCGGGCGTCTGTCACGTTCAGGATCAGGAGAGCTGCGAAACCAAGAGCTCCCGACTCGATCATATGTTGCGCTGGCTTGGCGGCTTTTCCTATCGGCGTTGGAAGCTGATCATTTCCTTCACCTTGTTCGTTATTGCCCTTTCGGTTTTTGGGATCTCGAAGATTAAGGTGAACGACAACCCCGTCAAGTGGTTCACGGCAAACCACCGCATCCGTGTGGCCGACCGCGTACTCAACGATCACTTTGGCGGAACCTACACCGCCTACCTTACCCTCAGACCCGAGCTGATTCGCTCTCCAACTTGCGCCGACCGCGTCGACATGATGCGTACGGCGGCCATCGCGCGTTTTGGCGGCACGCTTCCGGAGGCCTCGGCAATCTTCCTGCAAGTTCTCGATGAGACCAATGAAAAATTTCTTTCCTTGAGAAATGCCGATATCGACCGTTGTTTCGTCGACCTCGTCGAGGTGGCCAAGGGGTTGGATGAGCAGGTGAGCGGGGCATGGAACAAGCTGGGCGACGCGATCGTCTATCTCGATCCTGAAGGCCTTGACTACGCCATGCTTTCCTACGCCACCGCCACGGTCGTCGACGATGCGACCCGCGAGATCTTCGCGGAGCGGATGCAGGACTTCCAGCTGTTCGAAGGTGCGGAGCTTCAAAACAAGGCGCTCGATATGGTTGATGAATATGCGGCTCTCTCCTTCGTCGACTTCCTCTTCGAGGCGCGCGCGAATGCCGAAGCACCTGCCTTTAAGCACCCGGAGATGCTCGCCTACGTCGGGCGGCTGCAGGAATTTCTCAAGGAGGTTCCTTCCATTGGGAAAAGCAGCTCCGCACTGGATGCCCTCAAGAAGGCGAACTACGAGCTAAACTTTACCGCCGAAGCCCCGCAGGAGCGCAACGCTGAATTCTATGAAATTCCGCCAAGTCCCTCGGCCGTTTCGCAGGTTTTCACCCAACTCGAAGGCATGAAGAAAAAGGACAGCCTCTTTCACTTGATCACCAAAGACTACAACGAGGTCAACATCTGGATCCAGCTCAAGAGTGGCGACAATACCGATATGCAGGCCGTCGTTGACCACGTTGAAAATTGGATGGCTGAAAACCCTGCGCCGGTTGAACTCGATGCCCAATGGGCGGGACTCACCTATATCAACGTGGTTTGGCAGGACAAGATGGTGGCCGGCATGATGAACTCGCTGATGAGCAGTTTCGTCGTCGTGCTGATCATGATGATGGTGCTCTTCCGCTCGCCGCTTTTTGGCCTGCTCGCCATGATTCCGCTAACCGTCACGATCACCTTCATCTACGGCCTCATCGGTCTTGTCGGAAAGGATTACGACATGCCCGTGGCCATCCTCTCCTCGCTCACCCTGGGTCTGAGTGTCGACTTTGCCATCCACTTTCTCGAACGCTCCCGTGAGCTGACCCGGAAGTTAGGAAGCTGGAAAGAGGCCATTGCGCACATGTTCAAGGAACCCGCCATGGCGATCAGCCGCAATGCGATCATCATTTCGATCGGTTTCACGCCGCTGCTCTTTGCCCCGCTCGTGCCCTACAAAACGGTCGGCTTTTTCCTTGCCACCATCATGGCCGCCTCGTGGCTCGGCACGCTCTTTATCCTTGCGGCACTCATTACCGCGTTGCAGAAATATTTGTTTAAACCCAAAGACTCAAAGGAGGACTAGAAATGAAAACTGGAATAATTACAGCCCTATTAATCGCATGGGCCGTTGGCGTTCAGGCGGAGCTCACCGTGGATGAAATTGTGAGCAAGGCGAACGAGGCGGCGTACTATGCCGGCAACGATGGACGCGCCGAGGTCGAAATGAAAATCGTCGACAAAAGTGGTTCCACCCGCACCCGGAAATTCACGCTACTCCGAATGAACACCAAGAACGGGAACCAAAGATTCTACGTCTATTTCAAGGAGCCCGCCGATCTCTATAAACAGGTTTTTCTGGTTTGGAAGGAAGTGGGCGAAGGAAAGAATGATAGCCGTTGGATGTGGCTGCCCGCGCTCAACCTCAAGCGCGGTATCGCCCCCGGCGACAAGCGCATCTCGTTCGTCGGCTCCGACTTTACCTACGAGGATGTCTCTGGCCGAAACCTCAAGGAAGATACCCACG
>JAUXGY010000095.1 GCA_030621805.1 Kiritimatiellales bacterium
GGTGGGTAATCGGTTCCCGGCGGGGGAGAGGCGATGCGAATGTTGAGCATGATGATATCGTCTTCGAGCGGGAAGTTGGCCATGGAGTAGGCGCGAAAGCAGTCTTCATCGTTGTTGGCTACGCAATCCCAGATCTTGAACTTGTCCCAGTCGCCGCGGTATTCCTCGGCCACATCGAAGGTTTTGTAGGAGAGTCCTTTGTAGGAAGGTACGTCAATTTGAATATAGCCGCCGGCTTTGAAATCGAGCTTTTCACCTTTGGGAAGCTCAACCACAAGCTCTTTGATGAAGGTGGCGACGTTATCGTTGGATCGAACGGTGCACTCGTACTTTTTGATGTCGAGGATTTCCGGTTCGATATCGAGCTTCATGTCTTCCTTGACCTTGAGCTGGCAGGTGAGACGCACCCCTTCTTTGGCTTCGGCCTTGCTGACGTGTCCGGCCTCGGTGGGGAGTAGGGTTCCGCCGCCTTCGGTGACCTTGCATTTGCACATTCCGCAGGTTCCGCCGCCGCCGCAGGCGGAGGGGAGAAAGATTTTTTCATTCGACAGAGCGGTGAGTAGGGAGGCTCCCGGCTTGACCTGGATTTCGCGGTTGCCTTCATTAATGTCAAGCGTGGCGAGTCCCTGAGGAACCAGCTTTTTGGCCGCGACCATGAGCAGGATTACCAGCAGCATGATTACGCTACTGAAAACAACGACGCTCGATACGATATAGGTTATGTTTTCCATAATTGTCGTTTCTCAATTCAAAGAGGGTTACAGGTTGATTCCCGAGAAGCACATGAAAGCCATGGCCATCAGGCCGGTCATGATCATCGTAATGCCGAGGCCTTTTAGACCCGCCGGAAGGTGTGAATAGCGCAGTTTCTTGCGGATGGCCGCCATGGAGGCAATGGCCAGCAACCAGCCGACGCCCGAACTGATGCCAAAGACCGTGGATTCCATGAAGCCGTATTCACGTTCCACCATGAAAAGCGATCCGCCAAGGATGGCGCAGTTTACGGTGATGAGCGGCAGGAATATGCCTAGGGCGTGGTAGAGCTTTGGAAAGAACTTGTCGAGAATCATTTCGACGAGCTGCACCATGGAGGCAATCGTTGCAATGAAGCAGATAAAGTTCAGAAAGCTTAGATCCATGCCGCTCAGATCGATGCCGGGAACCCAGGCCAGCGCGCCGGGAGCGAGCAGGAAGTGGTGGATGGCCCAGTTGGCCGGTAGCGTGATGGCTAGTACGAAGATCACGGCAAAGCCCAGGCCAATGGCGGTGTCTACCTTCTTTGAACAGGCAAGGAAGGAGCACATGCCCAGGAAGTAGGCCAGCAGGATGTTTTCAACGAAGATTGATTTTACAGCGATGCTTAAGAGTTCCATGGTTATTCCTCCACCATTTTAGTAACGGTGCGTTGTGCCCAAATGAGTAGACCCAGAATAATGAATGCGCCTGGTGCGAGCAGAGCCAGACCGTTGCCCATGTAGCTTTCCGGAAGAACCGGGAAGCCGAGCAGTTTTCCGAAGCCGAGGACTTCTCGGATCGCTGCCACGGCAATCAGCACGATGCCGTAGCCGAGGCCGTTCCCAATGCCGTCAAGTAGGGAGTCTTTCGGTGGGTTCTGCAGGGCAAACGCCTCGGCGCGGCCCATAACGATACAGTTGGTGATGATCAGGCCAACGAATACGCTGAGCTGTTTGCTGATATCAAACAGGAAGGCCTGAAGGAGCTGGTCGGCAATAATTACCAAGGTAGCGATTACGGCCATTTCCACAATCATGCGGATACCGCTTGGAATTACATTCCTGAGCAAGGAGATCACAAGGTTGGATAACGAGACCACGGCGGTCAGTGCAAGGGTCATCACAATGGCCGTATCGACCTTGACCGTGACCGCCAGCGCGGAGCAGATTCCGAGCACTTGGACGGTAACCGGATTATTGTCCGAAAACGGATCCATCAATAGTTTTTTTGCAGCGGAAGCCATGGTTAGTTCCCCTTGATTGAATTGAAGTAGTTAGCGTATTGAGCGGCATCCTTGCGGATCAGGGCTTCAACACCTTTGCCTGTAAGGGTTGCTCCAGAGATTCCATCGACCGCACTGTCGCCCTGAGCATATCCGGGTTTCGCAACGATAAAGTCGGTGGTGGTTCCATCGGCATAAAGGCGTTTTCCTGCAAATTGCGAGAGGAACCAGTCCTTCTCGATTTCAGCACCGAGGCCGGGGGTTTCGCCGTGTTTGTAGAAACTGATTCCAGCGATCGTTTCAAGATCGGCGTTCAGTGAAAGGTAGCCATAGAGCGTGCTCCAGAGTCCTTTCCCGGAGATCGGGAAGGCATACTTGGAGGGCTTGTCCGAGCCATCCTCCGTCCATGTGTAAATCGGGAGATTGTCCACAGTGGTTTCGGTAACATGCTTTTGATAGGAGGCGTCAATTTCGGGACGCTTCATTTCGCTAATGTCGATGCCGAAGGCCTTAACAATGTTGCGCTTCACGTCAAATGCTTTGTTGGCATCCTGACGGCTCTTGAGTCCGGCCGCGGTGCCGGAGAGTAATAGGCTACACGTCACGCAGACGATGGCCGCAAAGGTTATGGTTCTAGTATCTTCACGCATTGTTTAAAGCCCTCGCATAGGAATTTCTTTTCTTGATGTGTGCCTGAACAACAAAGTGGTCGATAAGCGGTGCCATAACGTTCATGAACAGAATGGCCAGCATGGCTCCCTCGGGGTAGGCCGGGTTGGCGACACGGATGAGTACGGTCAGCGCACCGATCATGAATCCATAGATCCATTTTCCGGTATGGGTGGCCGAACAGGAGACCGGATCGGTGGCCATGAAGACGATACCGAACAGGAAGCCGCCCATGACCAGATGGTAGACAAAGGGGAGTGAGGCAAATGCATTGTCGAGCGGAAGGGCGTTGAACAAAGCTCCCATCGCAATACAACCGATGATGCCGCTGGCCATGACGCGCCATGAAGCAATCCCGGTGATCAGCAAGAAGACCATGCCCAGTACAATGGCGATCACCGAGGTGGAGCCGATACATCCTGGTATGTTGCCCATCGTCATATTCCAAAGGCTGAATCCAGCATCACCGAGTGCGGCGATGGCGTCCGTCCCTTTTTCGGCGGCCGCCGCCACGGCTAACGGGGTGGCCATGGTGACGCCATCGATATTTTCAGCTACGGTGCCGAAGAAGGTATTGTCCATCGCGGTTTTAGCCGTTCCGACCCATACCTTGTCGCCCGAAATCTGTGCCGGATAGGCAAAGAAGAGGAATGCGCGGCCCGTTAATGCCGGGTTAAGAATGTTGTAGCCCACGCCGCCGAAAATTTCCTTGCCGATCACGATACCGAACGAGATGCCGATGGCCACTTGCCATAGAGGCAGAGTGGGGGGGAGAACCAGAGGAAAGAGCATGCCCGTGACCAGAAAGCCTTCATTGATTTCGTGTTTCCGCACGATCGCAAAGAGAACTTCCCAAAAGCCGCCCACCATGTAGGAAACCATCACGATCGGTAGGACCATGGTTGATCCGCGTACCATATCCGTGAGGAACGTTGCCCCTTCAACCTGATTGTTAATGTTGAAGAGGTGCCCCGCATTCCAGATTCCAAGGAAAAGACAGGGAAGAAGGGCGTAGACAACAAAAACCATCAAGCGTTTTTGGTCGATAGAGTCGCGAACGTGCGGAGCGCCTGGGGTTACATCGCTGGGGGTGCGGGTGAACGTGTCGCCTGCTTCGAACAAGGGGTAGAGT
Source organism: Kiritimatiellales bacterium (assembly GCA_030621805.1). Taxonomy (GTDB): domain Bacteria; phylum Verrucomicrobiota; class Kiritimatiellia; order Kiritimatiellales; family Pontiellaceae; genus Pontiella. The sequence goes on from JAUXGY010000095.1 coordinate 3,759, forward strand.
TTTTCAAATTTCCCGCCCTTTTCAAAAAGCGGGGCGACATGTTTGTCCATAAGGTCGAATAGAAATTTCATTAGATTCCTTCCTCTTCGATTTCCTGCAGACCTTGTTTAATGATCGTGCAGACGTCGGTTTTGTGGGGGTCGACAAAGGCGGCCAGCGCGAAGTCTTCCGGAGCGGTTTCAAGAATGCCCAGCTGAACCATTTCATCGGTATCGTGGGCGAGGGCTGCTCGAATAAGATAGTCGGTCATAATGTTGAGCGGTTGGTGCCGATCCATCCATCCGGTCACCACCATGGCGCGGTGGCTTCCATGCAAACTGGTGCCCAGCTTCCATCGGTGGGTAAGACCCATCAGGGATGAGAGATTGACGCGGTGAGAACTGTATTGAAACAGGCCCGGCATCGTCCAGCCCATCAGGTGGCGCGAGCGATCCTCTTCGAGCACGAAAAATTCAGAGCCATAGTAAAGCACGCAGGTATCGGTTTTTACCTGATCACCCCATAATACGTTGCCCAGAATCACGCGGACCTCGTCCCCGTCAAACGACTGTTCAAACAGCGGCACGAGGCTGGCCCCAAGGGGTACCCGGTAATACTTGCGGGACGACTCCTTGACGGCGGGGCCTCCGAGTGCAACCACCTTGGTGCGGGGCAGCTCTCCGGTGTTGAGCAATTTGCCGATCAGGATTACATCCTGCGCGGCAATCGTGTAGACGGTGTCGTGCGGAAGGATCGGATTAATACGATTAATGTGTACGCTCGTAGTACCCGATGGATGCTTTCCGGAAAACGTATGGCTTTCGGTGTTTCCGAAATCGGGAATATCTGCTCCGGCCGATTTGCAAAGGTGGACTTTTCCTTCGGTCAGTTTAGCCAGTGCATTGATACCGGTCTGGAAGGCTTCTTCATCCCCTTTGAGTACCAAACTAAAGTCAGCCTGGAAGGGTGCGGAGCTGGCTGCATTGATGAAGATCGCTTTAGGTGTGGCTTCGGGGTCGGCGATCTTGTTGAACGGGCGTTGCTTAATGAGTGGCCATAGGCCTGTGTTCAGCAGATGGTCGGCCACCTGTTCGCGTGAAAGTTGTCCAACAGAATCGCGGGTGTAGGCCTCGAAGGTAACGCTTTCTTCCTCCGCAGCACGTTCGATCAGGATCTCAACGGGGAAGCGCCGCGCGCCGAGGTTGATGGCCTGGATGGTTCCTCCACAAGGTGAACGGAAAAGCATTTTCTCGTTCTTCTTGTTTTCAAAGAGAATGTCACCGCGTTTAACGCGGTCACCTGCCTTTACTTTAAGGCGTGGTTTGAGCCCTTCGAATTCGGAGGGATAGACCGCAAACAGTTGAGGGGATGCGTAATCTTCGATCGTCGGATCAGGTTTCCCTGTCACCTTTACATCAAAGCCTTTTTTTATTTTAAATTCAGCCAAAACAGGTTCCTCGCTGGGTTTCATTTGAAATGGTGCGTGACTATTTAACAATTCGGTCTAGCGGTGGAAAGCAGAATGTTTAGTTAATGTTATAGCTCTACTCATATTTAATATTTGCCCGCGCTTTAGGCAAAAAAAACGAACTATCCCGCAGAAAGATGTTTCTTCAGGATAGGCTTCATGACTTCCTCCAAAAAATCGTTCCACGCGGTCTGGAGATCGGGCCATGCCGAGAGTTGTTCGGACGAGGCCGCGAGCAGGGAATCTATGTGCTCAATGGGATTATTCGGCGCATTTTTAGTTGCGGTGATGGCCGTGGTTTTACCGCGTTCCTGATCCTTTCCGAGGGTCTTGCCGGAAACGGCCTCGTTCCCTGAGCAATCGAGGATGTCGTCGACGAGCTGATAAGCCGTTCCAAGGATAAAACCCGCCTCGCGCAATGCTTCCACCTGTCCGGGATCATCCTTGGCCGCGGCAACGGCTGCAGAGGCGAAGAGCGATCCCGTCTTGGCGCGGGCAATCTGTTCGCACTCCTCCCAGGTGCCGGGGGTGCCGCGCAGAAGCAACTCTTGTTCAACCTCGGACTGGCAAACATGGGCCGACATATTAATTAATTCTTGAAGCAAGTCGGTGCGTTCGACTTTCACCAACAGGCCCAGTCCTTTAAAAACGAGCAGATCGCCCAGCAGGATAGCACCATTGGTGCCGTGTTTTTTCCAGAAGGTGGGTGCGCCGCGCCGTAGGAGGCCGCCATCGATCACGTCGTCATGGAGGAGGCTGGCCCCGTGGATAATCTCCACCGCTGCCGCCGCGTGAAGAGTTGTTTTCTCATCGCCCCCATTGGCCGGTCCCAAGAACAACGCGAGTTGTGCCCGCAACATTTTGCCGCTGCCCATAATATTGTTTCGCGAGGGAAGGAGTTTGGAAATATTGGTGTTGCGCAAACTGTCGGCCATGATGGTTTGCACGGTTTTGAGTTGTTTTGTAATTTGGTTTTTATCGGTTGGCATCCGCGTATAATGCCGACCAAATTCCCCATGTCAATATATAGGTATCCAAATGCACGAATCCGAGGTTTCCACGGACTGGAAAAGACAGATCGCCAACGTCATCTCCACGCGCGAACAACTTGAAGAATATATCGAACTCACCCCAGATGAGCGTGCCTCGTTCGAGGGTGACATCCCGCTTTCATTTGCGGTCACACCGCACTATGCCCGTCTACTCAAAAACGATGCGCTACGGCGAACCGTCATTCCCACTATTTGCGAAAACACCCTAGGGACCGGCGAGCTGGCTGATCCGCTCGGCGAAGAGGAGCATCGCGTCGCACCGCATTTAATTCATACCTATCCCGACAAGGTGCTCTTTCTTGCCACGACCTTTTGTCCCACCTATTGCCGCTACTGCACCCGTCCGCGTCTCGTCGGAAAAACGTCCACTGTAGACGCGGCTTCCA
>JAUXGY010000118.1 GCA_030621805.1 Kiritimatiellales bacterium
GGCTACGATCCGACTTATCTATCTGCAGGACATCATGCCCACCGCGATCGAGCTGTCGGGTGCGCCAATTCCGGAGCGGGTCGAGTTCAACAGCTTGATGCCTTTGCTGAACGGAAAGAAAAAGCAGCAGTACAAGGCACTCTATGGCGCCTATATGAATCGCCAACGCATGGTCGTCGTCGGCGACTATAAGCTCATCATCTATCCGACCATTAAGGTAAACCGCCTCTATAACCTGAAAAAGGATCCACAGGAAATGAACGACCTTGCGGCCAATCCGGAATATGCAGGAAAGATTGCCCAGTTGAAAAAAACCTTCATCAAACTGCAAAAGCAGACCGGCGACACCCTCGACATCGACAACCCGACACCGCCCAAGAAGAAATCCAAGGTATAGGAAAACCTGAAACAACGAATCAAAAGAGAGGAAACAACATGAAAAAACTCATAATCGTATCTCTTGTCGCTATGGCCTGCCTGTCTGGTCTGGCTGAAACACAAGCCCTGTTTAATGGAAATAATTTGCAGGGCTGGCACGTGGATGTGCCCAAGATGGATAAGGATCCGAACTTGAAAAGTCCGTTCATCGTGCGCGATGGACTGCTTGTCAGTCTGGGAAATCCCAAGGGCCACCTCATCAGCGATGCGGTCTATCAAAACTATCGCCTGGAGGTTGAATATCGTTTTTCCGCGAAACCCGGAAACTGCGGGGTACTGGTTCATGCATCGACGCCGCGGGCGCTGTACGGCATGTTCCCCCAGTCTATCGAGGTGCAGATGATGCACCAGAACGCCGGCGACTTTTGGTGCATTGAGGAAGACATCAGCGTAACCAACATGGTTGCCCGTCGAGGCCCCAAGGAAAAATGGGGCGTGTCGGGAAAGAAGGCCCGACGCATTAAAAACCTAACGGAAAACTCCGAAAAACCCGCTGGCGAGTGGAACACGATGGTGATCGAATGCCTCGGCGACGCTATCATGGTCTGGGTCAACGGCGATCTCGTTAACCAGGGTTTCGACTGCACGGTGGCGAAGGGACAGCTTGCGCTGCAAGCGGAGGGTTCCGAGGTCGAATTTAGGAAACTCCAGCTCACGTCCATCACCGCATTTAGCGTAAGGCTCTAATTTCCACCACGGAAGACACCGAATGCACGGAAGAAAGGAGCATTGGATTAGCTTCGTGTGTTTGGCAGAGGGCTATAGCGAAAGAACATATTCAATGAGGTCGTCCAGCTCTTTTTCTGTGAGTTGGGAGGTGTGTCCGTGGCGGTCGTTCAGGTTAAAGGTCTGGAAGGTGGACTTCATCGTAGCGGCCCGCCCGTCATAGAGATAGGGGGCGGTGCGCCACACTTCAACCAGGGTGGGAGTATCGAATTCGACCCCCTTTTCCCGTTCTGTTCCGGAGCCGACATCGTGTTTCTGCATGTCTGTGAAATAGGTTCCAGAATGGCAATAGATGCAGCTGGATTCTTCCTCGAAGATTTTCTTGCCGCGCAACGCGGCTTCGCTCAGCTTGCCCTCGACGAAGTATGGGCTGGAGATGGGCTGAATCGATTTGAGGAAGGCATCGATGGCCGATGCTTTTTCTTCGCTGGCGGGTGCGAATTGGATGTGTCGGATTCCTGCGCGCACCGCAGTCTCGGCATCGGGCCGGATGCCGGTAATCATGACGGGCGGGGTGGCGTGCGAGAGTAGCAGGCTCTTGGTGCTTTTCGGGTTTCCGATCCCATCGTTGAGCAGATCCCAGTTGACGGCATCGGTTCGGGCATCCGGATGGCAGGTGGAGCAGCTTTGCCATTGCTGGAAGCAGAGTGCGGCGTCGTTGAAATACATTTCGCCCTTGCGAACCGTATTCATCGCTTTTTGCGGGCCGAGCGAAACGGAGCGGACGTTGTTCTTGAGGGTCGGATCGAGCGCAACCACGCCGATGGACCCGGAAAAATATTCGGTGACGTAGACCCGGTTTTTTAGAACCACGAGATTGCGAGGGCCGTTACCCTTAAGCGGAACGCGGCGGCGGATGTCGTAGAGAAAGCTCAGGTTATTCATGGGGTTGTCCGCCCGCTCCTCGAACTTTCGGGTGGCATCGTGTTCCGGAACACCGGCGAGTTTTTCCATCAGCGCCGCGCGGTCGATAATGCTGATTTCATGCGTTGCGGAGTGCGCCACCACAATATATTTATTGTCTGGCGAACAGGCCACGCCCCAGGGGTTGGCCGCGCCCCGGTCAATGTCGTCGAGCAGCACGGTATGCAGGAGTTTCTGGCGTTGCACATCGATAATGTTCAGAGCGTGGGTGTTGATCCAGCCGCGTTCAATCTGCGTGGTCGGCACGAGGAAACGTGCGAAGATGGAGGGGATGTAGAGGAACTTCCCATCAGGCGAGAGGGTCATTTCACGCAGATCGATCGCCCCGTTGGGGAGGGGGATGCTTTTTACCACGGCCTGTTTTTTTGTGTCGATTACGTTGATAACGGAGGTCATGTGGTCGACGTTAGCGGCTCCGGTGGGCAGATGGTTGGCCACAAAAAGAAATTGCCCGTCACGCGTTAGCGCCAAGGCGACCGGCTCGCGCACCACGGGGATCGTTTTGAGGGTTTCGCCGGAGGCAAGGTCGATGATGGCCACGTTGTTGTTGAAGCGGTTGCAGACGTAAAGGGTTTTTTCGTCGGGACTGAGCGTCGGAGCCATCGGGGTATGGCCGGTCTTGATCGTCAGGAGGATTTCTCCTGAGTCCGCATCGATGCCATAGACGCGACCGGCCGGTTCCTCCACGGTGACATACAATTTTTTGCCGTCGTTCGAAAGGGCCAATCCGTTGGGTTGGGCGGGCAGGGGATAGCGCTTGTCCGGCTTGCCGGTTCTCGGGATAATGCGCGCAATCTGCTGGGCGGTCTTCTCGCCGACATAGATCACCTCGCCGCGCTGATCCGCAACAAGGGGTAGCGGCGATGAGTATAGCGCGGGTTCGGCAACCACCGTTCCGCACGCCAGCATGAAAAGGAATAGTCGGTAATAGGGTTTCAATCGCATGGGTCATTTCCAGAAGGCATTGTAAAACCAACGTATTGTGCATGTTTTTATGGACAGGGAAACCTATTTCCATGGATGGAAAATGCTTCCCATGGAAAGACTTTGGAGGTCGGTTTGCGGAAAAACCAAGTCTGTGCCCTATCGGATGCCTCGGTTCCATTTAATTTGAACAACGTGATGAGAAATTTCCACAAGGCCTTCACTTTACTTAAAGCCGGAACCCGTTAAACTTGAAAACATTCTTCGGGGCATGTGGGAAGAGAGAGATCTTGGGTAATGAGAACCACGTATATCCAAGGGGCACCACTGAACGGTAATCTTTTCGTAAGGTTGGATGGTATAGAGTTGCAAGTATTGGGTGCGCCGTCTGGCAGGGGGGTCCCGCCGGTTACGGTAAATTTACAAGGAGAAGTGCAATGAATGGACATAGGATTAAATTCGGTCTGGTCATCTTGGCCGCAGGTGTTGTCGCGGTGCTGGCAGACGAAGGGAAATCGGAAAAGGAGTGGGGCTTCGAGAAGTGCAAGGAGGGTTCCGTTCCTAAGGGCTGGCAGGTTGCCGAGACCGGCGGTCAAGGCAAGCCGGCCACGTGGGCCGTGGTGGCTGGCGGATCGGATTCCGCCCAGGCCGTTGCCATCACCACCAATGCAAATTATGGGCACACCTTCAGCCTTCTGATTGCCAAAGAGACGAGCTACAAGGATCTTGAGATTGAAGTGATGGTTAAGGCGATTGCGGGCAAGGAGGATCAGGGCGGAGGCCCGATCTGGCGCGTCAAGGATGCCGACAACTATTATATCTGCCGCTGGAATCCGTTGGAGAACAACATTCGGCTCTATTACGTTAAGGACGGTCACCGAAAGCAGCTGGCTTCGGCGGAGATAAAAACGGATACTTCTGTTTGGCACGAGATCGAGGTGGAGCACGAAGGCAATAAGATCGAAGTGAAATTTGATGGTAAGGAAGTGATCAAATTCGAGGATTCAACCTTCACCGAAGCGGGCAAGGTCGGACTGTGGGCGAAGGCTGACGGCAGAACGATGTTTGATGATTTTGAGGTCTCCGGGGAGGAGGAAGGCGAGAATCATGACGAGGATCACGACGAGGATCACGACGAGGATGAGGGCGAAGATCACGATGACAACGAAAACAGCGACGATGATTAAAGCATAGGGAATGCACTGGGTTTCTGGGTGTGCTCGCGATTGGTGGGTTGCGGGCGCCGGCTCGACATTCCCGCATGGACAGGATATTTTCCTGTTTTCCAGAGGAGGAATTAAGCATGAATATGATCGCCGATTTAACCGTGGTGCCGATCGGGGTGGGCATCTCGCTCTCGAAATATGTCGCCGCCTGCGAAGACACCCTCAAGCAGACCGGATTAAAAACCACCCTGCACCCGAACGGCACCGCCATCGAAGGGGAGTGGGATGCCGTGATGGCCGCCGTCAAGGCGTGCCACGAAAAAGTGCATGGCATGGGCGCGCCGCGCGTGTTCACCATCCTGAAGATTGGAACCCGCACCGACCGGGAGCAGTCGCTTGAAGACAAGGTCGAGAGTGTGGTGGCCAAGCAGGAGGGGTAGTTTTTTTGCCGCAAAAGAGCGCAGGGAAACACAAAGGTAGAATGGATTTTTCTTTGTGCCTTTGCGTGGCTAAATCTCTCCTGCTCTGTGGAGGAGGAATCTATGGCGGCCGAGCTACAAGATCCCGACATGCACATCCGTTTTGTCCCAATGATTAAAGCTGAACGTGACGAGTAGCCGGGGAGTCTATCCCTTTCTGAAAAGAGGGTTTTGGGAATCCGCTGGGTTCCAGAAGTTTATTATGGGATAGTCCATCCTCTTTAGGCGGAGGTGCAGGAGTATGATAACACGGGTTCTCCATAGGTTGTTTTGGATTCTGATGACGACTTCGGTATGGGCCGTGGACAACCCGATTCCGGTTGCGCTGGACGGTTCGGTGGTGCGCCACAACGGCGTCTATTTCGGCATGGAGAATTCGACGAATGCAACGATGCTGGTATCGGGCAACCTGATAGACTGGAACCCGCTCGCCTCCGTGCTGGAGCCGGCCGTTGCCGGGTCGTACGAACTGCTCAATCGCAACGGGCTGTTTTCCCTCTATGTGCGGAACCGGGGCTATGCGGCAGCGGTTCAGCCGCTTGGGCCGTTTTCGAAGCTCCGTCGTATGGACTTTTCCGGCGAGGATCTGCGGATGTTTCAGGATCCTTTTGGTTCACTGTTTTCCGTCTACCGGATGGAGGGCAGTAAGAGGGAGGGGGAAATCTGGATGCAGCGTTTTATTATGCCGTGGAAGCCGGACGGCCATCCTCGGAAACTGCTCGATGGCCGGCGCGGCATGTGGGATTCGACCGAGATTGCGGATCTGGGCACGCCGGAAATGGTGGACTACCGAGGGAACTACTACCTGCTCTACGCCTCCAACCACGCCAGCCCGCGCACCGGCCTTCGGGAAATTGGATGGGCGGTAAACGAGAAGACCGAGCGCATGGAGAATGTCGACCGGCAGCCCAATCCCCTGCTAATGCGCAACGCGGATCGCTTGGCGCGCACCTATGCGACAATCCTTTCTTCAGGCGAGTATGCCGGGTGGAAGGGGCGCTACAGCTTCAAGCCGCCCGAGGAGGACTGGGCGCAGCCGGGTTTCGATGCAAAGGGCTGGCGCACCGGAACCGGGGCTTTCGGGTTCCCGCTCACGGAAGGTGACGCGAAGATCCATGCGGGTCGGACTGAATGGAAGGGCGAGCACATGTGGGTCCGTCGCGAGTTCTCCCTGTTGGGTGCCATGCCGGAAACGCCGGTGCTCAACATTCGCCATGAAGGCGCGGTGCAGGTGTTTCTGAATGGGAAGGTGGTTTTCGAGTCCGCCGGCCCCATGCTTCCTTATGGTAATTTTGATCTCTCCAAGGCGGCTAGCGGGCTCTTCCTGAAGGGAGGCAACGTGCTGGCCGTGCATGCCAAGGCGGGGTCGAAGGATGTATTCCGCTTTCTCGACGTCGGCTTGTTCGATGCGGGCACCCACCCAGTCGAGCCGACGGTGTACAACCCGGATGCGCCGCACGTGGTCGAGGGGCCGAACGGCTTCGAAAAATGGCTGACCTATCAGGCCTATTGGAACGGGGTTCCAGGAACAGGGCTTGACCGAATCTTTTTCTATGGCTCG
>JAUXGY010000472.1 GCA_030621805.1 Kiritimatiellales bacterium
CACTCCATGGCAGCAAAGGTGCCGCTACCAGAAAAACCGGAGCAGCTAAACGATAGCCCGTTGAGCGGGTAGTTCGTGTCGCCTGTGAAAGAAAGAAGCGGCGTATTGGGAATGGCGGAATCCGTGGCTAAGTCGTCTAAGTGAGCGCCGCGGGCAACCACATAGTTTTTCATTAGCTGGACGCATCCATTGAAATCCTTGGTTACACCCGATTCCGTCCACTGGTAGAATTCTCCGGTGCCGGCCTTAGACAAATTGGAGCTATAGTCGCTGTCATTCATCTTGGGATTGTAGTCCCACATGGCGCGGTCGGCATCGAGAAAAGATGGACTCACCGCTGGGTCGCGCAGCAGATTGACCTGTTCGTCGATCAACTGCCCGGCTTGATCGGCATTGAAGAGCAGGTCGCGGATTTCGCGGGTGCGGTTGCGGAACTCCATCCGGAATTCTGGGCGTTCAGGGCCGGAAATATCGATAAGGTTGTTCGAAGAGGTCGCCTCAAGGATGCGTGTAGCCAATGCGTTGTTTCCGCCCCACCAGGTATTATACATGTTATCCGCCCATGAGAGGTCAAGATCCCATGGAATGACCTCCCATAGACCGGTTTCCGGGTTGCGGTAGTAGAAAAAGTTTTTCCCATTGTTGATGTCGTAGTGGTGTATTCCCTGCACAATCGCCTGATAGGAATAAAAGTCATCCAGCTTCCAATTTGCACGCCACCATGCATCGCTGGCTCCCGTATAGTTATCGAGAATGTAGTTTAGGTCAGATTTATCGGTCGGGCCGAGCGAGCCGATATTGTTCAGTTCGCCGCTACCACCCTCCATCTTGTAGAGGTTTCCGTCGGGCAGGCCATGCTCGTCGAGAAAGCGTCCATTGAGTTGCTCGGTGGCGAGGTAGAGTCCCCAGAAGTCGCCTTCGTACTGGCTCGCGGGATCGGCTTCGTCCGCCTCGTCGATAATGCGTAGCTGCAGGAACGCCGTATTGAAGGACTCTACCCCCGCCAGATTAAAGAGCCGACTGCCGACGGATTCGAACAGGCCCTGCTCACCGCGGTGATTATAATTGCCCTGCTGAATACAGGCTCCGAGGTTCAGCTTAGTCCACTTCGTGCCGTACTTGCGGCCATAGTCGTCGCGCATCTGAAAATCGTGGCCGCGGTTGAAATCAAACTTCCACATATTTTTGCACATGGCGTAGCGATGAACGCCGCCTCGTGCGCGATAGCGGATATGGTCGTAGACCTTTCCGTCGTAGACCAGTGTGCCGTTCCATTTGTACACGTCGCCCATATACCGCTCGGTCCACGTTGCTGTTTCCACGGAATTATTCTTGGAAATCAGGTGGATCGATGGCGTGCGACGCATGGTGTTGGTGCTGAAATTAAGCGAGGGCGTTACACCTGGCTCCACTGCCGCTTGCCATGCCGGAACGCCGTCATAGCAGAAATAGGCAAAGTTAGGTTGCGGGTCGTCGGCATAGGGCACCGTAAGAGATCCGTCCAGCCCATCGGTCGCCGAGATACGGTAGCGCACCAACCGCCGGTGCTGTTGGATGGAATCCGGGATGACCGCCGTGTAAATGCTGTCGCCCGCCATGTCATCGCCATGGGTGCCGTCATCGTTCATGGCCAGCGTTATCCAGTTGCTTTCGTAGGCCGGATCGGCCCGCTCAACATAGCTGCCCGGTTCTATGATTTGGTAGAGGAGCGAAACAGCATTCACCCCATCCGAATCCGTGACCT
>JAUXGY010000411.1 GCA_030621805.1 Kiritimatiellales bacterium
AAGAGTCGGATTACAACCCTCGAACAGAGCCCTGATCGCGATGCGATCATCAAAGGCTACCTCCGCGCCGTGGAACTAAAAGAATGGGGCAACTACGCCTCGCTGGAGCCCTTCGATATCCCTGCGGAATTCAAAACGGTCCGTGCGCTCTTTCTTCGCTTTCTCCCGGGGTATCGTGCGCAAGCCCCTCGCCAAAATAATTCCATCCCATCCCGGGTCCGGGAACACCTCTGCGACGTGCTCCCAAAACTGTTGCAAAACCAATCCGCCTTTCCACTGCCCCTCTTCTACACGCTCCAGCGGAGGTTTTCCTAATGCACTCTAAAAAGGAAAAGCTAAGCCTCTTCATTTTCATTGATGCCTTAGGCTGGGAAGTCAAACAGCGCCAACCCGAATTTCTCAAAGGGCTAATTCAGGATAGCAAACCGCTCGACACCATCCTCGGCTACTCCTCCGCGTGCGACCCATCCATCATTTCCGGACTGACGCCCAGCGAGCACAAGCTGTGGTCGTCGTTCTATTATGATCCAACCGGCTCACCCTTCAAATGGACCCGATTTCTTCGCCTCCTGCCCAGCGCCATCTTCAGCCGAGGCCGCATTCGTAACCAGATGAGCAAGCTCATCAAAAGGGTCTGCGGCTTCACCGGATACTTTCAGATCTACGCCGTCCCCTTCAAATACCTGCCACTCTTCAACTATGCCGAGCAGAAGCGCATCTGGGAACCCGGCGGCCTCCCCTACGGAGAAAGCATCTTTGATCGGATGACTCAGGAGGGCATCCCCTACCATGTCCACGACAGCGATATTCCCGATGACCTCCGCTTCGAGCGCCTCGCGGCGGACATCCAAAACCAACGCATCGACTTTGCCTACTGCTCCTTCGGCCGCCTCGATGCCCTCATGCATGCCGAAGGAACCGACAGCCCGAACATCAAAAAGCTCATGCAGTGGTACGACGGCAAGATCCGGGCCCTGCTTGATGCCGCCGAGGAAAACTACGAAGAGGTATCATGGTACATCTTCACCGACCACGGCATGCATAACGTCACCGGAAGCTACGACCTGATCGCCGACGTCGAACCCCTCGACCTCGAATGGAATCAGGACTACGCCGCCTTCTACGACTCCACCATGGCGCGTTTCTGGTTCCTCGACGAACGCGCCCGCGCACCCATCATCAAAGCACTGAGCAACCATCCCAAGGGTCGAATCCTATCCGAACAGGAACTAAAGGCCTCCGGGGTATGGTTCGAGGATGGACAATATGGCGACCTTATTTTCCTCATGAATTCCGGCACCCAAATCGTGCCCAGTTTCATGGGCATCAAGCCAACCAAAGGCATGCACGGCTTCAACCCCGCCGACCCCGACTCCCGCGCCGCCCTCTCCTCAAACAAAAATATCTCCGCCAACATCACTAAAATCCAGCACATCCACCAGCTCATGCTCACTGAACTGGGTCTTGATTGATTACGCATTACTCGTTACGGATTACGCACCCATGGAAGAACTCACCCCCGATCCCGAATTCCTACTCGAACTCGCTCAGGCCAAAATGCCCTTCGGTAAATATGCCGGCCGCCTGCTCATCGACCTGCCCGAACCCTACGTCGTCTGGTTCAAGCAAAAGGGATTCCCCGCCGGCAAGCTCGGCCGCCAACTCGAAACCGTCTACGTCATCAAAGCCAACGGCCTCGAACACCTCTTCGATCCCCTGCGCTAAACCGGCATCCCGCCTTGCATCCCTCGATAAAATAGGGTTCTTCTGAAGGTTAATGATGGTTCCGCGTGCTGAACATATGGCGGTCCCTCAGAAAAAGATTGACCCCTCAAGTTTATGACCTATTCTGAGGTCTAAATTCAGGTCTATATAAAAACTGGAGGTAAAGATTATGGAAGCCGTTTTAGCCACGTGTTCGGCCAGCATTTCCGAACTAAAAAAGAATCCATCCGCACTCATCGAACAATCCGGTGGCGAACCCATTGCCATCCTCAACCATAACAAACCCACCGCATACTTGATTCCCGCAGAATCCTACGGAGCGTTGATGGAAAAGATGGAAGACTATCAACTCGGCCAAATCGTGCTTAAACGCCAAAGCGAAAAAACAGATGCCACGGAAGTGAATCTCGATGAGCTATAGACTCAAGTTCCTTCCCTCTGTACTAAAGGAATGGAAAAAGCTCGATGCCTCCATCCAGACTCAATTCAAAAAGAAACTCAACGAATGCCTCCAGCATCCCCATGTACCCGGAAATCGACTTTCCGGGTTTGAAAACCATT
>JAUXGY010000477.1 GCA_030621805.1 Kiritimatiellales bacterium
ATATCCTGATCGACGAAAAACTGGCCTCGTCGGAAGACATTGCGCTGACCTTCTCGGAGTTGCTCAATATTCCCTACCTCGAGCTGGACGAGGAGTTCCATCTTGAGCGCGAGGAATATGATCTGATTCCCGAATCCGTTGCACGTCGCTATGGGCTTATTCCGCTCAAAAAAGAAGAAGGAATTTCCATCACGATTGTGATGAAAAACCCGCTCGATATGGATGCGGTCGACACGATCCGTTCGCTGACCAGCTTTGAGATTCACAAGGCCGTCAGCACCGAAGATCGGATTAATGCCATTATTGATAAGTGCTACAAGGAAGAAGCCTACGTTGAGTCCAGCCTCCAGGATATTGTCGATATTGAGGCGGGTGAAAGTGGTTTTGACGCTGATGTGGGCGATGTGGATCAGCTACTGGTTCATGCCAACGATGCGCCCGTGGTGCGCTACGTCAACCTGTTGTTGATGGAAGCCGTGCGCGATGGGGCTTCGGATATCCATTTTGAACCCGGCGAAACCACCTGCACTGTACGTCTGCGTGTGGATGGAGCACTGCGGCCGGTCACTCCGCCGCCTAAGAGTCTTTTTCCCGCAATTATTACCCGCATCAAGATTTTATCCGAAATGGATATTGCCGAACGGCGCCTGCCGTTGGACGGACGTTTTAAGTTTAAGTTTTCCGGGCGCGTGGTGGATGTGCGGGTCTCCTCCATGCCGCTGGTTTTCGGCGAAAAGATTGTCATGCGTATTCTCGATAAGGAGAGCCTGGTGCTCGACCTCGCGGATATCGGTTTCGAAGGGAAAAACCTAAAGCGGTTTAAGGAAATTCTGGATATGCCGAATGGAGTTATCCTGCTGACCGGGCCCACCGGAAGCGGTAAAACCACCACCCTTTATAGTGCGCTGAATCTATTGAAAAGCTCGACCAAAAATGTCCAGACCGTGGAAGATCCGGTGGAATATCTGGTCGAAGGCGTCAACCAGATGCCGGTTCGTTCCAAGATTGGACTCAATTTTGCCGAGTGCTTGCGCCACATTTTGCGTCAGGATCCGGATGCGGTGATGATCGGGGAGATTCGCGATGCGGAAACCGCCGAGATTGCCATGCGCGCCTCGCTGACGGGACATATTGTTCTCAGTACGCTGCATACCAACGATGCCACCTCCTCATTCAGCCGCTTGCGCGATATCGGCATCCCGGCCTACCTCACCGCATCCACCATGCGATTGGTTATTGCCCAGCGTCTGGTCCGGAAAATCTGCCCCAACTGCAAAACTGAGTATAAACCCGACGCGGCTGAGCTCGAATGGGTTAAACCGATCTATCCCGATGCGGAAAGCTGGACCTACTACCATGGCGAAGGCTGCAACCAGTGCCGCAATCTGGGGATAAAAGGCCGCCGCGCCATCTTTGAATTTTTGGAAGTATCGCCCGCCATTCGCGAGCTGGTGCATGCCGAGGCCGACGATATGACCCTGCGAAGACTGGCGGTTGAGGGTGGCATGGAAACTTTGGCTGAAAATGGATTTGCACGGGTCCGACAGGGCGAAACCACCATTAGCGAGGCGATCGCAGTTTGCCAAATGGACTGATTTAACAGGAGATTTAGCCGCGAAAGAACGCAGAGAACGCAAGAGGGGAACGGGAATATTTCCTGCCGTTCCGTGTATTCGGTGTATTCCGTGGTTAATGTTCATGAA
>JAUXGY010000185.1 GCA_030621805.1 Kiritimatiellales bacterium
CGCTTCCCGTCGCCCTCGATAAGGAACCCATAGATGGACTCTTCGCCATGCCAGACGGGTAGGGGGGTGACGACGCTTTTCCCGACGCCGACCGGTTCGGTTTGATCCGTAAAATGCACGCGCGGCACGCCGCCAAACGAGTGGCTGATTTTATCCACATAATCAAACTTGATCCGCATCTGTCGCATGGTTTCCGGCGAGCCATAAACCGGGATGTGCTGCTTCTGCAAGGTGGAAAAGCGGCGGACATCGTCGAACCCAAAAATATGGTCGGCATGCGGATGCGTCAGGAAAACCGCATCGACGCGTTCGACTCCGAAGCTCAGCACCTGGTCGCGAAAATCCGGCGGTGTATCGAACACGAGGTGCTGGCCTTCTGCAACGACATACAGACTGCAACGCCGCCTCCGGTTTTTTGAGTCGGGGGACATGCAGACGTCGCACGAGCATCCAATCATGGGGATTCCGTGCGAGGTTCCGGTGCCTAGAAAAGTAAATTTCATGGGAGGTTTAAACTTGGGCCACGCAGTGGCGAACGAGGGCTTTGTTACGCGGGAAAATGATATCGAAGCGGTCGGGCAGGGGAGTGCCGGTGTCGATATCGGGCACGTAGGCGACGTTGCGTAGAAGGAGGTATTTTCCGGAATATTCCTGCAACAGGCCGGCAAACTCGACCACCTCGCCGTCTTCGAGCATCTCGACGATGACCTGCTTGCTAAGATATTTTTCCAACACGGGTTCGTAGGCGTTGGGTACGGTGCCGAGCAGGGTATTGCCAATGTCGCCGGCCCGTTTGTCGGCTCCAGCCACCTTACCCATGGGGGTGCTCTTTTTCATGGTTCCGATAACCATGCCGAGCGATTGTGAAATGGCGTCACGCAGGGTGTTAAACACATTCCAGATCCAGCGGCGGGAGCGGCGTAGTAACGAAGGATTGGCGATGCGTTGGATCTCTTTCTTCCAGCGTTCGTGTTCTTTTGTCCCGGCTTTGGGAGGAGGCTGGAGGATCTTCTTGATGCCATCGACCTCCGGCGAGTAGAGCACATAGCTGGCTTTCTTGTGGCCGGATTCATCCTTTTCCGGCATTTCGAAAACCAGCTCCATGGCCTTGGGGTAGGTGATGAACCGTCCCCAGAGCCATTTGCCGGACTGCATCAGGATCAAGACCGGTTCTCGGTTGAAATATTTCAGGCAGCGGTCGAGCTTGCGCCGCGCGGCAATCGCCGCCACGGTCGCCGTCACGAACAGCAAGGTCATCGGGAGCCAGATTTCGAGCATGGAATCATCCTTTCAGTATTGGAATTGAGCGCAAGGGCAGACGGAGCCACTACCATTTAATAATGCTCCAGCTCCGTTTAAGCGAGATCTTCTCCCCATCGAACTCCCTTGTTTCGGTAGAGGCCTCCTGCACGGCAGATAGAGAGACCCAGCGCTCAGCAAATTTCGTTCCCCAGCTATCGGAAATAGCCACTTCCTCGGTGGTCTTGTTATAGCCGATGATGAGACAAAGGTGTCCGCCGCCTCTCTGATCCTCAACTTGTCCGGAGGGCCCGATCTTTACCCCCTTGCGTTTTGCTGTAGCATCGTTGGCGGCCTTTTGGAAAGAAGGGGTGCTATAGAGGCTCCACATGATCGGCAGGCCTTTGTTGATCTGCATGGAAATGCTTTTCAGGGTCAGCGTCGTGTCCGATGTGCTGAGTTTCCGTCCGTTCGAACTAATAATATTTCCGGTGGCATCGAACATCGCCTGAGACGTGGTTCCTTCCTGAGAGGTGTCGGCGGCAAGTGCTAACAGATACATGTCCACGGGAATGTCCATATAACGAAGGTAGCGCTCCCAGGTTGCGGGCGCGCAATAGCCTTTCGGTCCCTGATCAATCATCGGGATGTTACCGATAATGACATCCCCATTTGGGCGTCGTTCCACACAGGAACCCATCCGTTTTTTCAGTGCGTCGTCCTTGAGCTTGGCAATGCGCCCGGAGCGGTCGGCCCGATCGGTAGGCATGATGCGCAAAGCGGTGTATTTTCCGTCTTGAATGGAGAGCATAAGGGCATGGCTATTCCAGTCCCATCGCCAGACTTTTTCACGAAGATCCCCTTTCCCAAGGGAATCCCGCTCGGGTTCTCCAAGCAGCGGGGTCAACTGGTCATGAATCCGGGTTCCGCTTTCCTCGATTTGGTCGGCGATCTCGTCCGGATCAGTGCCGCGCGGAATATCCCCTTGGTTGAGAAAAATAAAAGAAATGCTATCCGCACACGTCGCCCCCCCGTAGAGCGCAACGGCATATACCGGTTCATTCAGGATTTTTCCTCTGCCCAAAGGATAAGACCGATAGTTTTCCATGAAATCCGTTCTGGATTCCATGTTGAGACCCATGCGCTTCCCGGTTTCGGCCGTTGAGTCATCCCATAAAAAAGCATCCTTCCAGACCGGAACCTTAAAAATTTCATTCAGCTTGCTCCAAGGAACTTCATGCAGTGCTCCCCGCTTCTCCTGAAGGAGCAAGCCCTCCAAATACTGAATATCTTTTTCCGCAAAGGTGCTGAATGGGACCGTAACGACTTTGCCCTGTGTCGTCTTTAACTTGACGGTTTTGTTGGGATTAACCTTCACGACCATGGCTTCGATGGTTTTTCCTTTTGTGTCCGTCCATGTGCGGGCGTGGATCGGGGTTGTGGCCAGTAGTAGGAAAAGGATATGGAGGATAACGGATTTCATAATAGACTCCTATAGTAGTACTCCATCGGGGATAGCGCCGGTATCGTCGTGATCCCACCAGCGGCCGGGCTCGGAACCGATGTATTGAATGCCTTTGGTGGTCATCCGGTTACCACGCGATTTGACGCCTTTGACGGCAATGTCTGCCGGGTTAAAACGTTGCTGGCGAATGCGCTGTCCTTTGGCTTTATGGTACTTGACGTAGATGGCCTCGGGGGTGCCGTCGACGAAGAGTTGGAGCTTCGATTTTTCGCCCTGCGAACAGTAGTATTCTTTGTTCATGATCACTCCGCCAAACTTGAAGCGTTTGAGGTAGGTGATGCGCGCATCGGTGTAGACCGCAGTGAAGGGCTTTTCGCGGTCAAAGATTTCGCACCGCTCCAGGCTGTCATCGACGAAGAGTTTTTCCGGCGGCGGCATCACCTTGTATTTGCCGTTTGTCCAGACCACGAGTAGCTTGTCGAGCGACGAGCATTCGAGGAGGACCTCACCTTTGACGTTGGTGCCGATATATCCGTTTTCGTCGCGCTTAATTTGCAGCTCGGTGGCGGTGAGCTCGCGGACTTCGACTTCCTTGAAGCTGGCGGCTTCGGTGCAACGCGGGTACTGACCCTTGTATTCCTTAATGAGCCGTTTGATGTAGCGGATGGCGTAGCTCTTGAGCGCTTTGAGATTTTTCTCCACCTCGGCCAGCTCGGCGAGGATGTCGTCGATGTCTTTGCGGTTCTTTTCGATGTCGAAGAGTGAGATGCGCTTGATGCGCACACCGAGCAGCATCTCGATATCTTCATCCACAATCTTACGCCTGAGCTGCTTCTTGAAGGGGTCGAGCCCTTTGTAGATCGCGGCGACGACGGCTTCGTAGGTTTTGCACTGCTCGATCTTTTTGTAGATTCGGTTTTCAACAAAGATTTGAACAAGGGTTTTATTGTGGAAGTCGTCGAGCAACTTAGCCTTGCGCAGGTTGAGCTCGCCTTCAAGGATTTCGAGCAATTGTGCGGTGTTGAAGCGAAGGACTTCGTCGACCGTCATTTCGACGGGGCGGTGGTTGCGCAAGCAGATGAGACGGCTCGAAACCGAGGTCTCGCACTTGGTGAAGGCATAGAGTTTCTGGATGACTTTTTCTTGCTCCGCTCCAGGGCTGAGCGTCAGCTCGATTTCGACCTTCTCGGCCGTAAAGTCGTCGATGGTGCGCACCGGAACTTTTTTCTTTTTGACGGCATCCTCGATGGAGGCCGTGAGCGATTCGGTATTGGTGCCATGCGGCAGTTCGGTAATGACAAGCCGATTGTTTTTACGCATCTCGATCTTCTCGCGCAACTTGACCTTACCCTTGCCCTTGTTGTATTCGGAGACATCCATCAGGCCGCCGGTCTGGAAATCCGGCAGCAGGTTGAGTTCGACGGGCGTACGCTTCTTTTCACGCAGGATCTCAATTTGCGCTTCGAGTAGCTCGATAAAGTTGTGCGGCAGGATGCTTGTCGAAAGGCCCACGGCAATGCCGTCCGCACCGAGCATCAGCATCAGCGGCAGTTTGCACGGCAGGGTGACGGGTTCCTTGTTGCGCCCATCGTAGCTGGCGACCCATTCCGTCAGATCCTTGTTGAAGAGTTCCTTGCGGGCGAGCTCGGTGAGGCGGCACTCGATATACCGCGAAGCCGCCGCGCGGTCGCCGGTGTAGATGTTGCCGTAGTTCCCTTGGCCTTCGATCAGGTAGCGCTTGTTCGTCAGCGTTACCAACGCGTCGGCAATCGACGCGTCGCCGTGCGGATGGTACTGCATCGTGTGGCCGACAATATTGGCCACCTTGATGAAGCGCCCATCGTCCTTATCCTTCAGCGCATGCATGATGCGGCGCTGAACGGGCTTGAGGCCATCTTCAAGGGCAGGGATAGCGCGGTCGCAGATCACATACGAGGCATATTGCAGGAAGTTAAAATCCACCAGTTTCTTCAACGGCCCATGGTCGTCGTGCAACGGATCAAATTTCCGGGGACCTTCTTCGACAGGAGGGAGATCGGCAACTTCCGCTTCGGGAGTTTTCGGGGGCTCGGCTTCAAAGAGTTCCAGTTCGGTATCGTTCTTCTTGGTCATAATATCTCTTCGTCGACGACGAGGTTTTCCATGATGTATTCGC
>JAUXGY010000488.1 GCA_030621805.1 Kiritimatiellales bacterium
GCCTCCGCAGCCCCCCTTAACGGCGACTATAAAATGCCCGCCGACTGGCTCGAAAAGAACTATGCAAAATCGTGGAGCACCGTCGCCGACTACCGCGAGCGCTTTGCCGAAGCACAGCCCGCCATCAACATGGCCCTGCTCGTTGGGCACAATACGCTGCACGCCGGAATCTGTGGCTACGAACCCCGAGCCGGAACCCCCGAAGAAATGAAGGGCATGAAGCAGACCTTGGAGCAAGCGTTCGACGAAGGCGCCATTGGCCTAAGCTCCGGCCTCGCCTATCCACCGGGCTCTGCCGTTCCGCGCGAGGAAATTATCGAACTGTCCCGAATCGTCGCCCAGCGCGGCGGCCTCTACACCACCCACATGCGAAGCGAATCCGACCAGTTGCTCGAATCGATCGACGAGGCCATCGACATTGCCGAGCGTTCCGGCGCGCGCCTGCAAATCTCCCACCTCAAGGCCTCCGGTTCCGGCAATTGGAACAAGCTTGGTGCCGCCCTCGAAAAAATCCAAACCGCCCAGAGCCGAATTAAAATTGGCTGCGACCGCTATCCCTACACCGCCGGCAGCACCGACCTCGACATCGTCCTTCCACAATGGGCCAGCTACGGCGGGCGCGATGCCATTCTTGCCCGCATCCGCGATCCCGAAACCTGCGCCACCATCCGTACCGAGCTCGCCGAACATCCCGCCGGTCATTGGGATAACGTCATGGTGGGGTCCACCCAGTTCGAGGACTTCAAAGGGAAATATCTACCCGAAATCGCGGAAAGCCTCGGCATGAACGAAGTCGACGCCCTTCTCCATTTGATCGACTCCGACGATCTGGGAACGGGCGGAATTTTCTTTAGCATGTCGGAAGAAAACATGTGGCGGGTTCTGGCCGAGCCGTATGTCTCGCTCGGCTCCGATGGATCGATGCGTGCGCCGTGGGGACCCCTCAGCCACGACCATCCGCACCCGCGCGCCTACGGGAGCCACACCAAATTCCTCCGCGCCGCGCTCGACGAGAAAACGGTGCCGCTCGCCGAAGCCATCTATAAAATGACCGGACTTCCCGCCGCGCAGTTTAACCTCAAAAAACGGGGTCTAATCAAAGAGGGATATGCGGCCGACCTTCTTGTATTCGATCCCGATGCCATTCAAGAAAACACCACCTACGCCAACCCGCATCAGCTCTCCGGCGGCATGCGCCACGTGATTGTTAATGGATTACATACCTTAGAAAACGGGGAACATACACCCCAACGTGCAGGGTGCTTTCTGGCACAATAAATAGAACCCTCTACTTTCGGAGCAAAGTCGGAGCAATCCAAAAGCTCCCGTCTTCCCCGCTGAATGCCAAGAGTGCCGGCAAGGGTGCTTTTGTGGGAATGCGTTTGACGCGGTTTGGGGAAATCCGCACAATTCCCCGCCATTATGAAACAGGAAAAAACAACCGTTGTTGAACATCATAATTTTCAGGGCGAATACCGCATTCTGCGCCTCGCCGCACCGGGAATCGGGCCGCTCGTAAAGCCGGGTCCGCCCGTTTGTCGAGTTGGGGCGACCCATGGCTGAACTGCTCG
>JAUXGY010000076.1 GCA_030621805.1 Kiritimatiellales bacterium
CAAGGCGGTTTTTCCGACGTCAAGGTGATGGATGGCGGCATCCTCATGTGGCCGGGAGAGCTCATTAGAGGCTAATGCGAACCCTTAATATTTGATATAGTATACTATATAATATGCCCTATAAATGACGATTTAAGAGTCAAAATATATAGAATACTATATCAAAAATACCGAAAAAATCAGCCAGACAACCCAAGGAAACAAAATGAAAATAGCCATCCCTACCGCCAACGGAAGACTCACCATGCACTTTGGCCACTGCGAAAAATTCACGATGCTGGACGTCGATCCAGAAACGAAAACCATCCTCGGGACAACGGAACTCGATCCCCCGCCGCACGAACCGGGCGTCCTCCCGCATTGGTTGGGCGAACAGGGCACCGACCTCATCCTTGCCGGCGGGATGGGTCAACGCGCCCAAGATCTGTTTGAAGCACAGGACATTGCTGTCTTTGTTGGTGCTCCTGCCGATACTCCCGAAGTCTTGGTGAAAGCCTATCTGGAAGGTTCACTCAAAGCAGGAACCAACGCCTGCGACCACTAACATGAAAATTACGATTGCAAGCGGAAAGGGCGGAACGGGAAAAACCACGTTTGCCGTCAATATGGCGTGGAGCTTGGCTCAGACCGGAAAGAATATTCAACTGATGGACGGGGATGTCGAGGAACCTAATTCCCACCTTTTCCTGAATCCCACCTTCACGGAAACGAAACCTGTTCATGTGCTAAAACCGATTTGGAATGAATCCACCTGCGAGGGCTGCGGAATCTGCGCCGAGGTGTGCGAGTTCAATGCGTTGGCGGCGGTGAATGGCAAGGTGCTGATTTTTAATGAACTCTGCCACGCCTGCGGCGTCTGCTCGCAGGTCTGCCCGACGGGATCGCTGACGGAGCAGCCTTTTGAAATGGGCCAGGTTCGTATCGCCCCGGACACCGGCGGCCTCTTTTTTGCCGACGGCTTGCTGAATATTGGAGAACCCTCGGCACCGACGGTGATCAAGGAGCTTAACCGGCTGATTGATCCGGAGGCCATCTGCATTATGGACGCTGCGCCGGGAACAGGATGCCCGGTGGTGGAAGCGGTGGAGGGCGCGGACGTGGCGGTGCTGGTTACGGAGCCCACACCTTTCGGCCTGCACGATCTAAAGTTGGCCGTGGGCCTTACACTTAAAATGAAGGTACCCACCGGGATTATCGTGAACCGCTCGGATGGAGAGGAGGATCTGATCTCGGACTATGCAAAGGCCGCAGGCCTTCCAATTGTTGGAAGGATTCCCTTCAAACGGGAGTATGCGGAGACCTATTCCAAGGGGCAGATTATCGCCGAGGTCTTCCCAGAGATGCGGGAAAATATGCTTTCGATTTTTGAAAATATTATCCAACTCAAGGGAACCGAGATTCTGATGGAGCTGGAAGAAGACATTCCCCGCGTATCTGCTAATCCGCAACGTATTTTTGAAAAAGGAACGGCGACCGGCTTCCAGGAAATCGCAGTCATCAGCGGCAAGGGCGGCACCGGAAAAACAACGGTCACCGCTGCGCTGCTCCAGCTGGCGGATCAAAAAGTGATGGCCGACAACGATGTTGATGCCGCCGATCTACATCTATTACTAAAGCCGGAAATCTATGAAAGCCAGCTCTTCTTTGGTGGCTCCAAATTTAAGATCGACCCGGAGCGCTGCATAGGTTGCGGAGCGTGCGAACGGGCCTGCCACTTCGACGCAATATTCCAAACCCCGGAAAAGTGCGAACTCGTAGATATGCCGCTTTATGAAATCGATGCCATAGCCTGCGAGGGCTGTTCGCTCTGCTCGATCGTCTGCCCGGCCAAGGCCATCACCCGTTATGAAAACCAGACCGGCGAACTCTACCTTTCGGACACGGAAGGCGGACCGATGGTGCATGCACGGCTCGGCATTGCCGAGGAAAACTCCGGCAAGCTCGTGAGCCAGGTGCGCCAGCATGCCGCGCGGATTGCAACAGAGTTGCAATACCCGCTGATCATTGCCGATGGCCCTCCCGGAACCAGTTGTCCCGTTATTGCATCGATCACCAATGCCAGCCGGATTCTGATTGTCACCGAGCCGACCGTCTCGGGCGTGCATGATTTGGAGCGTGTCCTAAAGTTGTGCCAGCATTTTGGAGTCCCCACCTCGGTGGTCATTAACAAGGCCGATCTAAACCCGGAACAAGCACAACGCATCCACCAAATGGCGGAACGAGCGCACTCCCGGGTCATTGGCGAAATCCCGTTCGACCGCAATATTCACGATGCGCTCATGGTAGGAAAAACCGTCATCGACCACGGTAAAGGGCCCTCCGTCGAAGTGCTTAAACAGATCTGGGCGGAACTAAATAAAGAGATGAGCCGCACGGGCTAAAAAAATGAATGTCGTCAAAAAAGAGGTTAAAGCATCACAAAAACCCCCGGGGTGTAGTCCCGCTTCACCCGAAGGGAAAGCGGGTTCGGTGGGGGATCAAAGACAGAGGTTTAGAAAAAGCAATGTGGCTTCCGTTTCGGTGGCCCACATGTTGCACGATATATATTCCTCGTTCTTCGCGCCGTTGCTCCCGTTGCTCACGGAAAAGCTGGGCTTCACCTATGCGATGGCCGGTATGCTTTCAGTGGTTCAAAAGCTACCCTCCCTGCTGAACCCATTGATCGGTATCATCGCCGACCGGATGCTTATCCGGTCAGCGCTTATTGCCGCGCCACTCGTTACGATTTTCGCCATGAGCCTGTTGGGGCGGGCATCCTCGGTACTCCTGCTCGGCATCCTGCTTTTTACCTGCGGGATAAGTGCTGCCGTTTTCCATGTAACCGCCCCGGTTTTAATGCGGCAGGTTTCCGGAAACCAAATCGGACGGGGAATGAGCTTCTTCATGTTTGGCGGCGAGATCGCGAGAACCCTCGGGCCGCTACTCATCACTGCCGCCGTTTCATGGTGGGGCCTCGAAGGAACGTGGCGGTTGATCCCTTTTGGACTGGTGGCCTCGCTACTCCTTTTCCTCAACCTGCGGACCATCGATAAAAAGCATCTCCAGCACTTTCAGGGTGGAAAAAAATCCACTCTGGGAAAAACCCTCCGCAAGATCGGCCCCTTTTTCTTTTTAGTGGCCCCGATTATTCTGTTCCGTGGATTTTCAAAAACGGCGCTAACCCTCTTTCTTCCCGCCTATCTGGTTGATGGCGGATATTCAATTAAAATGGCCGCCGCCGCACTGGCCTTTCTGGAGCTGGCGGGTGCCGGTGGCGCACTGATGGCCGGAAGTTTGTCGGACAGGCTGGGCAGAAAAAAAGTTTTGTTGGTGATCATGGTGCTCACGCCCATTCTCATGTTTCTCTTCACGCTGGCGATGGGGTTTCTGCAATGGGTGCTGCTCGGCCTGATGGGACTTATCTTTTTTGCCAGCACCCCGGTTTTTATGGCCATGATCCACGACCTAAACTCCGACCGTCCCGCCTTCGCCAACGGCATCTTCATGACGGTCAGCTTTGCCGCCAGCTCCATCGTTGCCCTGCTGGTCGGGGTTTTGGCCGACCGCTACGGCTTTGTGATCACCTATCAAATCACGGCGGCTCTAAGCGTGTGCGCCATCCCATTCACCTTTTTTATAAAGGATAAATCACAACCCCCTAAAGGGTAGTTACGGCGGATTATATTACTTTGCCTTGGATTTTGATGGTTCGTTTTCCTATTTGGATTTCTGTTGGATTGGAGTTTCCGTTGTATTGAAGTCGTATCGGGGAGGGAATTGGATTGAATCCCCATGAATGTTATATGCTTCAATGAATTTTCGAGATAACACTCCGGCCAATGCTCCGGGTTTAAGTCCGTATTCACTAGCTATTGATTCGAATAACGGGCGCTCATCTTCTGATATTTTGAAGCCGACTAAAATCTGTTTTTTTCCATTCATGTCTTACCTCGCCTGACTAAAATAATTTTCATCCACATAGGGTGCTCTTTGGCTCTACCAAGTTGAATTCAATTTTTGGTTGACTCAGACAGCCCAAAGCTTTCTAAGTAGTTCTTAGAGGAACGACTTTGTTTCATGGTGGTGGCAGAGAAATAGTCGGGCATTTTTGTTGTCAATGAGATATGAATAAACTGTCTTTAACGAAAATAAATTAGAAACAGGAAACAGTTATGAGGATAAAGATGAAGAGTGGAAGCATGATGATCGTGGCCTTGCTGTCTGGCATCGCCGCGTGGGGGAAGACCGAGGCGCTCCCTGATGAATCAGAAACTATCATTGTTGAGAGTGAGCAAGTGCTTGGGGAGTGTTTGACGTCGATTCAGCGGTTATATTTTCCGGTTTGTTTGCCTTCTTTGTCGGCTCGGTTGCTCCAGCCTGCTGGGAGTTTTCCTGTTGATTTTAGTCGTTTTTCTCCGAAGGTGCGAAGGGAGTTTTTGGGGAGGGTTGATGAAAATTTTATCGTCCATTATTCCGTTGGTCTTTATGAGGATTATTGGACGGGTGAGGTGGTGGTGATGGATGCGAATTCGGGGCGGGAGTTGTTCCGGATTCCGAGGGATAAGTCGTATGATCCATATGCGATGCAGCGTGAGTTCTTTAATCTGGGTGAGGGCGAGGTGCTGGCGGATGAGTTTTCGCGGGGCATCTTTCTGCCGAGTAAAATTGCGACGGTTGTGGATTTGGTGCCTTTGATTTTTTGGGACGCGCATGTGCGGATTGAGCAGGAGATTGCGGCGGAGGAAAGGGCGGTTGAGTTGGAGCGGATGGCTGATGCTCCAGTGGAAAGTGATCAGGTGGTGGTGAGTATGTCGGTGGCGTCGCCGGTACTTTTTTCTGAACCGCTGATGTCGGCTCTTTCTTCGCCTCCGGCGCCGCCGAGTGGAGATGGAGGTGAAAGCGGTGGTGGCGGTTCGGGGACTAATCTTGAGGTGACGTTGACGCTTTCTTTGCCGGAGGGCTTTGGGCATATGAACCACATCGAGATTTTTGCGAAGGATGATTTGGTCTATTCCCCTTCTTGGGAACTGCCTGCTGATGGCGAGTGGATCCCGACATATGGGTCGCAAACGGTCGTGTGGACGGACTCGGAATCGACGAATAAAATGCAACGGTTTTATCTCGTTTCGGATGGAACGGATTCGGATGGCGATGGGCATTCTGATCTGTACGAGGCTTTGGAAGGGAATACGTTGTCAAATTCCTTCAACGTGGTGAATACCGATGGGGACGACCTCCATGATTGGTTGGAATTGAAAATTTTTGGTGACCTCTCGCAGACAGGTACGAATGATTTTGATTCCGATGGCTTGCTCAACAACGAGGAGTTGGTGTCACTTTCCGCGAACCATCCGGCCATCATGCTTTCGGATCCTTCGCTCTACGATAGTGACGATGAGGGGTTGAATGATTTTGCGGAGCGGCGAGTGTGGCATACCGATCCGTTTGATTCAGATACGGATGATGATGGCATCGTTGATGCCGCCGAAGTGCTGGGGACGATTCGAACGGATCCGAACAATGCTGATACCGTCGCGCCAAGCGTAATTTTTTAATAGGGGATGAATCGAATGACTTTTTTTAATAGTAAAAATTGGATCGTAAAAAGTGGCCTAACCACAGGAATGATATTTTTCGGAGTGCTTGCATCGTCTGTTTGGGCGGAGGATACGGTGGCGGTGGACGTGTCGCTGGAAAGCTGGAGAACCTATAGTCTTGATTCTGGATTCTCGATAACGATAGGGAATGATTTTACTCTGGAAGCGATAAATGATTCAGGCGGGTCAATGAGTGGCTCGATAGCGGTAACGGAAAGTTGCTTGCTGGAGAAGGGGCAGAGCTATGTGTTGAAGGTTTTGGGGCATGGTCTTCATTATTCAGGAGCAGATGGTTACTTGGCCTCCATGACTACGAGCGGAATTATTTTGAAAGATGACGCCCAGGTTGTGGCGGATCATTCTTCTGACAACTACGGGGATTACACGAGTCCCACCATCGTTGGAGAGGCGTTGGTTTTTGTCCCAAAGATTACCTACAAAAACTATACGTTCACCGAATCGATTGGGTTTGGGCTACCAAGCTACACAACGGTTCGGCTCAAGTGTGTGCCCAGTGATTGCGAAGATGCTGTGAATGCGGATCTTGTATGGGCGGCTAAAAATTCGGAAGGAACCTCTTTTACGGTTGAACCCCTCGAAGGAATGAGTTGTCGTGTTGCCGTTCCTTCTTACTTGTCCTCTGGGAGTATAGTTTATCCCACTCCACAATTTCTTGTTTTGACCGCCAAGTATGGAGGGGAGGTCGTATATGGCGGATTGCTTAGCCACGATGGGGGAAACGGTCCGCTCGAAATCACGGATCAGTTTAATCAACCGGAGAACGCCACAACGGAGCCGATCGATACTAAAACGGGGAACAACTATTTTACGGAGCAGCGGCTTTTTTCGCCTGCGCCGGGTGTTCCGCTCTCTTTGGATATCTCCTATAAAAGCGTATCAGATCTGCCAATAGGTTTTCTGGGCAGGGGCTGGCGGCACAGCTACGAATGGGGCTTGTTTGCCCCGAGCAATTCTGCCGCACTTTTGTTTACCGGATCGGCAGAAAAATTTGCCTTCGAACAAGAGGAAGATGGAACCTATTCTTCACCCGTTGCGAACAACTGGAAACTTGAAGCCGTCGCCACTGGCTATGAAGTAGAGTTGCCGGGAGGAACCACCTACGGCTTTGATACGAACGGAGCGTTGTCCGCCATTTCCGACGCATGGGGCAACGGCGTGTCGTGTTCGTACGGAACCAACCATTGCCTGGAAGCGGTCACGCACACGAACGGACGGGAGATCTCCTTTAGCAATCGCTGGGACACCGTGCTGAGCGAATGGCGGGTGGCATCCATCCAGCTACAAGACGGCGCATCGATGGCTTTCGACTATAATGCCGACGGGCAATTCACGCAGATCATTGAGACGGTTGATGCGACCAGCCACACCTCCACCTACCACTATGCCGATGGCTTCCTCACCAATAAAGTCAACGGCGCAGGTTTTGAATTTGCCTTTGAATACGAGATGGGAACCAACGGCGTTCTCAACGGCAAAGGAACGCATTTGGCGGTTGATGGCTACTATGACCACGACGTCGGCTATGTTTCAAAAAGCAACACCGTCGTGACCTATCATGCCCGCGGGCTCGACCAGTTCCACCGCTACGACTACAACTTTGCCGGTCTGCTCGACACCCACTATGGCCCGACAGAATCAACCCAAACCGTTGAGCACTGCGGAACCTCCTTCCGCTATGATCCCCACGGAACCGACCTTCTGCAAATCACCCGCTTTGATGTCGACGAATCCTGGACGCAATGGATGGACTATGACGCCGCGCACAACCTGACAAACTATGCCGCCGCCTACAACTCAACCAACCCCGTGCACCTGCTTTCGCTCGAATATGATCCCGTCTGGAACCTCCCCGCCGCCGTCATCAACGCCGACGGCCACCGCATCGAAGCCGTCTACACCAACGGCCTTCCGCTCGTCGTGAAAGCATTTTATTCCGACACCCAAAGCCACGATACGCATTTTGGCTACACCACCAACGGCTGGCTTAAAAGCATCACGAATCCCAATAACCATGTTTTAAATTTGGGCTATGATGTTGAAGGAAATTTTTCCACGATTATGCCGGAGATCGGGCCGACCGCCACCAACACCTTCGATGCTCTCGGGTTTTTAGAAACCACCGAAATACTTTCTGAAAGCGGAGCCTCCACCGGACGTATTACGCAGTTTGACCGCGACGCCAAAGGCCGTATTTTGCAAGTCACCTTCGCCGACAGCCTCACCCACACCGCCGCCTATAACGCCCTCGGATATTTAACCAACACCGTTGATCGCGC
>JAUXGY010000351.1 GCA_030621805.1 Kiritimatiellales bacterium
ATGACACATGGCGTCCAGCGGATTGCTGACAATGATGAGGATACATTCGGGCGAATATTTGGCAATCTGTTCGGCAACCTGCTTTACGATACCGGCATTGGTGCTGATGAGATCATCGCGGCTCATGCCGGGCTTGCGGGGCAGACCGGCGGTCACGATGACGACATCGGCATCCTTCATGGCGGAATAGTCGTTGGAGCCGGTCAGGGAGCTTGAAGAGGGGATAAGGGTTGCGCCGTGGGTGATATCCAGGCTCTTTCCCTGCGGGACGCCTTCGGCAATATCAATCGTGACCACGTCTCCGAGTTCTTTTTGTGCGGCGAGCAACGCCATGGTTCCACCGATTTGACCCGCCCCTACCAATGCAATTTTTTTACGCGACATGTTGTTCTCCCTTGTAATGGATTAAATAAATCTCAATCCACGGAACGTAGCACCGCGCAAAAAGACCTGCAACGAATATGGAGGGGAAAAATATGCCGACAGGACATATAGGGGAGCGAATTTATCGTTTTATAAGCAAATTTATGTTTTCATTTTAATCAATTTTAATATTTACTCATTAGCTCATTTTGAGACAAATGAAATTTGGTATAAGTGGGCTTATCCAACGGTAACAATGGGAGCAGGCCTCAACGCGGTAGCGGGTGGAAAACCAAAGCCGTTTATTAAGGGATATATGGGAAAATGAAAATAAACCACGTGTTACTCTCCTCCATTGGCCAGAAACTTTTATTAGCCACCTCCGGATTGGTCATGTTTCTGCTTTTCTTGGTTCCCCATATGGGCGGGAACATCCTGTTCCTGTTTGGGCCGGATCTCTTTAATTCCTATGCCATGCACCTACACCAGCTCGTACCGATCGTGATTGGCCTTGAGGTGTTGATGCTGTTCTCGATCACGGTCCATATGGTCATGGCCTTCCGGGTCGTGCTGGCCAATAGCAAAGCGTCGGACAAGCGCCATTCGCAGAAGGATTCAAAAAAACGCTCGCTGGCCGCCAAACTGATGCCCTATTCGGGGGGGATGATCTTCCTCTTTATTGTTAAGCACCTGCTCGACTTCACCTTTAAATCCAAGGAACAGATCGATCTGCACGGCCACATGGCCAACGATGTCTATGGCATGGTGCTTGCGCGCTTTCAGGATCCGGTGCATGTAATCTTCTACGTCCTCTTCATGGTGGCGGTTGGGTTGCACTTGAGCCACGCTCTGCAAAGTTCACTCCAGACCTATGGCCTGTATGTTCCGCGCGAGGGCAGCAAGATCAAGCTCGTCAGCATGCTCATCGCCGTGGGCATGGCCGGCACTTTCGCCATCATCCCGATCATCGCATTTATCCGATAATTTAAACCGCAGAGGCAACCCATGCTAAAATTAGACGCAAAAATTCCTGATGGCCCAATCGCTGAAAAATGGACGAAGCATCAATTCAACGTCAAGCTCGTCAATCCCGCCAACCGGCGCAAATATAAGGTGATTGTGGTGGGCTCGGGTCTCGCCGGAGCCTCCGCCGCCGCAACGATGGCGGAGCAGGGCTACGCGGTCGACTGCTTCACCTATAACGATAGCCCGCGCCGTGCACACTCCATCGCGGCGCAAGGCGGCATCAACGCCGCAAAGAACTATCCCAACGACGGCGACTCCATCTACCGCCTTTTCTACGATACCGTCAAAGGCGGCGACTTCCGTTCCCGCGAGGCCAACGTCCATCGTCTCGCGGAAGTCAGCAACCAGATCATCGATCACTGCGTCGCCCAGGGCATACCGTTTGCGCGCGAATACGGCGGCTATCTCGACAACCGCTCCTTCGGGGGAGCGCAGGTTTCGCGCACCTTCTACGCCCGCGGCCAAACCGGCCAGCAGTTGCTGATCGGGGCCTACGGAGCGCTCTCCAAAGAGATTAAAAAGAAAACTGTCACCATGCATACCCGCTCCGAGGTCATCGATGTGGTGGTGATCGACGGTCAAGCGCGTGGCATTATTTCCCGTAACCTCGTCACCGGCGGGCTCACCCGTCACGCGGCGGATGCCGTCGTGCTGGCCACCGGCGGCTACGGCAATGTCTTCTTCCTCTCCACCAACGCCATGAACTGCAACGCCAGTGCGGCGTGGCGCGCGTATAAAAAGGGAGCGGCTTTCGCCAACCCGTGCTACACGCAGATCCACCCCACCTGCATCCCCGTGCACGGCCACTATCAATCCAAGCTCACGCTTATGTCCGAAAGCCTGCGTAACGACGGCCGCATTTGGGTCCCCAAAGCTAAGGGTGAAAAACGTACCGCCAACGAGATTCCCGAGGATGAGCGCGACTATTATCTCGAACGTAAATATCCCAGCTTCGGCAACCTCGTTCCGCGCGACCTTGCCTCGCGCAACGCCAAGCTTGTGTGCGACGAAGGCCGTGGTGTTGGCCCCACTGGAAACGCCGTCTATCTCGACTTTGCCGATGCCATCGAACGGCTGGGCAAAGAGGCGATTGCCTCGAAATATGGCAACCTGTTTGAGATGTACAACCGCATCACCGACGAAGATCCATACACCACGCCGATGATGATTTTCCCCGCCGTGCACTACACCATGGGCGGGCTTTGGGTGGACTATAACCTGATGACCTCACTGCCCGGTCTCTACGCGATCGGGGAATGCAATTTTTCCGACCACGGCGCCAACCGCCTGGGC
>JAUXGY010000113.1 GCA_030621805.1 Kiritimatiellales bacterium
GCCGGGATCGTGGAGGCCTTCCCCGCCGACGTCGTCAAAGAGGCAGACCACCTCTCCGGCGAAATCACACGCGAGCAGCTCGAAGGACGGCGCGACTTGCGCGACGCCGCCATCTTCACCATCGACCCCGAAACCGCAAAGGACTACGACGATGCCATTTCGATCGAACCGCACCCTGAAGGCGGCTGGTTGCTCGGTGTGCATATCGCTGATGTCTCCACCTTCGTTCAGCCCGGCACGCTGATTGATAAAGAAGCGTTCCGGCGCGGCAACAGCATCTATCTCGTCGACCGCGCCGTTATGATGCTCCCCAAGGAGTTGACCACCAAGGTCTGCAGCCTCAACCCAAAGAACGACCACCTCACCCACTCCATCGAGCTGCACCTCAGCCCCGACGGCGAAACCCTCGGCTATGAATCCTTCCCGGCGGTAATCCATTCCAAGGCTCGATTGACCTATACACAGGTACAGCGGTTCATCGATGAAAAAACCGATCACGACATTCCTGAAATGATTCTCCAGCGCTTGAAAAACCTCTGCCCTCTCGTACGGAAAATCCGCGCCAAGCGAGTCGCTAACGGCTCCGTGGAAATCAATACGCCGGAAATCGAGATCAAACTAAACCCACAAGGCAAAGTGGAAAAAATGATGCCGCGCTCAGAGTCGAAAGCGGCCTACCAAGTGGTCGAGGAATGCATGCTACTGGCCAATTGTGCCGTAGCCAAAATTCTGATGGATTCCGAAAAGCCCTCGATCTATCGCGTCCACGAAGAGCCGGCCGAAGAACAGTGGGCTGCCATGGGCATGGAATTGCAGGCACTCGGCATTCCGAAGCTTCCGCAGAACCGTCAGGAAATCAACGAGGCCGTTCAGCTGGCCATCGGCACCCCCGTGGAATACACCGCCAACCTCGCCATCCTGCGCAACTTTAAACGCGCCGAATATTCGCCCACTCAAATGGGGCACTTTGGCTTGGCGTTCGATGACTACACCCACTTCACCTCGCCGATCCGGCGCTATCCCGACCTGCTGGTCCACCGCATGCTCAAGGCGGTCGAATTAAACAAGACCCTCGAGCTCTCCAAGAAGCAGATCGAAGAGATGGCCCGGCACTGCAACGAAACCGAGCGGCAGGCCGACGGACTCGAACGCCAAAGCATCGAGAAAAAGCGGATGGACTACTACAGCGAAATCATGAACGCGTCGCTCGCCGCCACCTTCAAAGGCTACGTTGTTTCCATCAAAGGCAAGGGCATGATCATCGAACTGCCCGACTCGCTTCAGCGTGGCATGGTGACCTTCGCCTCCATTACCTCCGACTGGCTCGAAGCCAATTCGGAAATGACGCAGGCCAAAACCCGCGGGGGGAAAGTGAGATACACGATTGGCGACGAAGTGGAGGTGGCACTGGCCAAAGTCGATACTGCCCGCGGCTTTGTCGACTTCGTCCTCGCCAACCCGCTCGCCGCCCCGACCCGGAGATCGCGTAAATCCAAGGTGCAACCCGACCTAAAAACCGGCAAACCCCGCCACCAAGGAAAACGGCGGCGGAGACGGTAGTCTCTATCCTACGCGGTAAAGAGGCTGGGTTTTTTTGCTCTGCAGGAAGTGCAGCGCGAGAAGGCAGTTGTTTCTGGATGGGCAAACACACCCGCAATATTCAACACGCCACTTTTCATCCATCGCGGATCGATCCGCTTTATTGAAATCGTGCTCGGCTTCCTGCCAAGCGACGCACCGCCCTTCTGCTTTAGAAAGGTCGAGTCGATGAGCATCAACTGACTTGCGGTATTGAATAATTTGCCAGTCGATCAGCTCGTGAATACCGGCACAATTTTCACCGCTTTCCGAGTGTTTCATGATTTCTGTGTTTTCTTTCTTTTGCATATCTACCTCCACTATAGGGAAACAGTATAAGCAATAAGAATGCCATTTTCCGGAAGGGTTGCCTATTCGGCGATGAGCACGCGCGAGATTCCGCCAACATACATCCGATGAAAATCATTCTTCGGATAGTTTTTCATGATGGAATCGTCGATAAAGTTGGCGGGGTCGAGATCCTGAAAATAGAGCTTCTTGCATTCGAGGACGAGGCGGGCCTCTTCAAAAAAAACGGAACCGTTTTCTGCGGCTAACGGCGTGAAGCCACACTCCTGCACCTTGTGGGTACCGCGCCCGGAACGACTACCGCAAAAATTGAGCTGTGGTTTGTATTTTTCCGCAAAGAACGAAAGCGTAAAAACATCGCTCTTTTCTATAAATTCATAGGTATAGCGCTGCGGGCGGACAAAGCAGAAGCAGACCGGCTTAAACCAAAGCTCCCCCATGGCACCCCAGCTCGCGGTCATCGTATTGAAATGCTCCGGTGTTCCGGCCGTAATCAACATCCATTCCTGCCCAATCAGGTGGATGGGATTGTCCGTGATTTCAACGGGCTTGATTTCCTTGAACCTATTCATTTTTTATTTTCTTTCAGCGTGAGATGAAGCTCCGGTGGCCATTGCGAATCTCTGGAGCTGATGAAATAGAAGCCGTCCCCGGCATTCCCCCACAGCCCAAAGGTCATCATCGGAGATTTGGATTCCCTGATTTTCTCCAGTAGCGCAGGATCCTTGATCGGGATACGCACCCAGCGGTCCGCCTCCCACCTCAATCCATTGACCGAAGTAATCGGATTCCCCCACAACCCCGCGTCGCTAAGATTTATAAGCGCCGCGCCGCTTGTAGACTCCCACGGGATCTCGCGGAATGCGCTATAGGCATAGCAGGACTCGCCGGGCTGGGCATTTTGCCCCCCCGTACCGAGGTTTCCAGTGCCCTCCCCCCATGCCGCATTGTTGGTGGTATTCACCATCGGAGCCACGATGAGGGTTATTTTTTCCGAAGCATCATTGTGCTGGCGGAACCGCAACTCTGCGCTAACGATTTCGTTGGTTACACTAGAAAGGTCAAATGCAATGATCGTGCGAATATTCGGGGCATGGGCAATGGTCAGCGTTTCATTTGCACCGCTATTGCGGTTGCGCTTGTTGCTCCGCCCAAAATTATCCTTCGCCGCCGACAGCACTAGCGGTTCCTCCGCACCCAACGCCGTCGTGGCAACACACCCCAGTAAAAATACCTTAAATATTCTATTCACAATCTATTCTCCTTTTGACCGAAAACTATAGATATCCCTTCCCCGAAAAACAAGCCTATGCATTCCATGAGTATGCCGATCATATTTCTCATTTTTATATTGAACAAGATACCCTATAGGGGTATCTATGCATCAGAATACAAGGAGGCAAAGAGACCCATGCCGCTCGAACAAAAAATACCGAGTTCGAGTATAAGGAAGCACTTATGACTTTTATATCAACGATCTTGCATGAAATCTGGCAGGTCACCGTGTCAATGGCACCCTACCTATTGTTTGGGTTCTTGATGGCGGGAATCCTCTCCGAACTCATCTCCAAGTCATTTGTACGCCAACACCTAGGGGGTCGAACTTGGATGCAGTCGCTGAAGGCGGCCCTAGTCGGTGTGCCCATGCCCATTTGCTCCTGCGGTGTGATTCCGCTGGCGGCATCACTACGCGAGCAAGGAGCCAGTCGCGGAGCCACCGCCTCTTTTTTGGCCTCTACACCGCAGACAGGCGTCGACAGCCTGATGGTGACCTACGCACTACTGGGCCTCCCCTTTGCCATCTTTCGCGCAGTGGTGGCTTTTATTTCCGGAATCATATGCGGCACCGCAGTCGAAGCCATCACTCCCAAGAAAGAGAGCGCGGCTCCGCACCCCTCAACCCAGCAGGTGGAGGAGCGCCCAACGGGCCTTATTCAAAAACTTTGCCGCATGCTGGTGTATGGATTCATCTCCCTGCCAAAGAACATTTCCAAGCCTATGGTGTTCGGGATTATCCTTTCCGGAATCATTAGCGCATTGATTCCTGAAAACTATTTTTCGGACAAAATGGATAATTTTTGGGTAGCCATGTTGCTGATGATGGTCATCGGCACCCCGCTCTACGTCTGCTCATCGGCCTCCGTGCCGATCGCCTTGGCCTTCATCAACGCGGGGATTCCGCCGGGAGCCGCGTTGGTGTTTCTCATCATGGGCCCCGCCACCAATGCGGCCGCACTAACTACGCTTTGGAAATTGATTGGCAAGAAGCAGTTGGTCGTTTTTCTGGCCGCGCTGGCCATGACGGCGATGGGGACGGGACTCATTATGAATCAATTCCCGATGCATACCTCGACCAGTACATACGCCTGCCACGCCGCCGAACATACCGGCCTCCCCCAGCTGGTGGCCACGATTTTTCTACTGCTCGTTCTCACGTATGGAGTTATCCAAAACTACCGCAAAAACTGAAGCTACCGACACAGAGGATTTCAATGAAGGATCATACGACCACGCACACGGAAAACAAAACACGATTGTCCCGCATCGAAGGTCAAGTTCGCGCAGTCAACCGCATGATCGACGACGGCGAATACTGCATCGATATCATCACCCAGATTCAGGCCGCACGTTCGGCCCTGCAATCCGTCAGCAAGATCATTCTCGAAAAACATCTCAAGCACTGCGTCGTCGCCGCGCTCGAATCGCACGACGAAACAAGCATCGACGAAAAGCTCGAGGAAATAATGACCGTCATCAAGAGGATGGGAAAATGAATCGACCCTTTTTTAAACATAAAGACACCAAGTTCACTAAGGGGATAATCCTCGCTTCGTGTTCTTTGAGCCTTTGTGTTTCATCTCTTTCCTGCACGGCTTCCGCCGATCCATTGACCACGAACCTAACGTTACAAGCCGTCCTCGACTATGGCGCCGAAAATAACCCGCGGCTCCAAGCAGCCTTCAACCAATGGAAAGGCGCAGAGCAAAACATTACCGTGCAAAAGGGCCTGCCCGATCCCACCCTCTCCTACGGCTACTACTTTGAATCCGTTGAAACCAAAACCGGCCCGCAAAACCACCGCTTTGGTCTCGACCAAAAAATTCCAGGTTTCGGAAAGCTCTCCCTGAAAAAACAGATTGCCACCGACCTCGCCGCCGCCAGCGGTACGCGCTATCAACGCGAAAAACTCAACCTCGATTTTTCCATCGCCCGCGCCTACTCGGAACTCCACTATCTCAAGCGAAGCACCGAGATCACCCAAGACCGCATCCGACTCGTTCAAAACCTCGAAGAGGTTGCCCGCACCCGCTATAAAGCCGGCGCTCCGATGGCCTCCATCCTACAAGCGCAAGTCGAACTTGGCCGCCTCGAAGACCGCCTCTCCTCCCTGAACCATCTACGCGCCCCGCAAACCGCCCGCCTCAACGCCGTGCTCAACCGCCCGACGGAAGCCCCGCTCCCCTGGCCGACCCACCTCCCCTACCAATCCATCCAAACCGATGCCGCAAACCTAAAAACTCAAATCCGTAACACGAGCCCCGAACTTGCTGAACTGGGGCATCGAATCTCGCAAGGCGAGCACCAGATCAAGCTGGCCCAGCGCGACCGGCTCCCCGACTTTTCCATCGGTGTGCAATATATCGATACCGGTAACGCCGCCTCCCCCGTAACCGATAGCGGGAACGACCCCATCATTGGAACCATCGGCGTCACCCTACCCATCTGGTTCGGAAAAAACCGCGCCAAAATTGAATCCGCCGCCTACCAAAAAACCGCCGCGCAGCTCACTCTTGAAAACCGCACGCAAACGCTCGATGCCGACATTCGACAAGCCCTTTTCCAGCTCAACGATGCCGACCGAAAAATCAACCTCTACAAAGAAAGCCTCATTCCCAAAGCGGAACAATCGCTGGAGGTCAACCGCAAAGGCTACGAAGCCGGAAACATGGAGTTCATCAACCTTATCGACGCCGAGCGTATGCTGCTCGAATTCCAGCTCGCTCATGAACGTGCCCGCGCCGACCACCTCATCGCCCGCGCCAAACTTAGCCAACTCACCGGCATCAATTTCTTAAACGTAGACGATGCTTCCAGCTTCGTTGCGAATGAAGGGGAAACTCCATGAAAAAACTAAAACTCATTCTGCCCATCATCATCGCCCTTATCGTCGGGTTCCTCCTTCGCGGTTTTTTCACCCCCGCACCCCAAGCCTCAAGCCCCAAGCCTCAAGCCTCCATCTACACCTGCTCCATGCATCCTCAGTTTCAACTCCCCAAGGCCGGAAAATGCCCCATTTGTCTTATGGATCTCATCCCGCTCGAATCCGACGACGACGGCGGTGGCGAGCGCGAGATCCGCGTGAGTGCCTATGCCGCCAAACTGATGGAACTCGAAACCGCCGAAGCCTCCCGACACTTCGC
>JAUXGY010000149.1 GCA_030621805.1 Kiritimatiellales bacterium
TAACCGACAGAGAAGAGAAATCATATGAAAACGCAACCCATCATGGCATTGCTGCTTGCCGTATTGCTTACCGGCCTTGCGCAGGGCGGCCAGAAACCCAACATCGTATTTATCTTTGCCGACGACATGGGCGTAGGGGATGTCTCTCACACGACCGGTAAGGCATCGACGCCACACATTGATCGGCTTGCCGCGCAGGGCATGCGTTTTACCGATGCCCATACCTCGTCGTCGGTCTGCACGCCCTCCCGCTATTCGCTGCTGACCGGGCGCTACAACTGGCGCACCCGCCTTCAGAAGAGCGTGTTTTTCAACCCGCATGATGCACCGCTGATCAAAGAAAACGAAGCTACGGTGGCATCATTACTCAAAGGAGCTGGCTACCACACCGCCTGCATCGGCAAATGGCATCTGGGCATCGGCTGGCAGTTTAAAAAGGATCACCAGAAAACGGCCGGACAGGAGGGTCAGGGCTGGGACATCGACTATTCCCTGCCGGCAGTAACCGCCACCGCGAACGGGTTCGATTATTTCTACGGCATCCAGGCATCGCTGGACATGGCCCCCTACGTTTATATCGAAAATGACCGCGCGGTCTCTCCGGCCTCGGTGACCAAGGCGTTCCACCGTAAAGGAGCGGCCTCCGCAGATTTCGAAGCCGTCGATTGCCTGAAAACCTTCGCCGAAAAATCGGTGGCCTACATCGACCAACGGGCCAAGGAATCCAAGCCGTTTTTCCTCTATCTTCCGCTAACGTCGCCGCACACGCCCATCGTTCCCTCCGTGGATTGGCAGGGCAAATCGGACATCGGAAAATATGGCGATTTCCTAATGGAGACCGACTGGGTTGTCGGCGAAGTCCTCAGGGCGCTGGACAAGCATGGCTTGACGAAAAACACGCTGGTCATTTTCTCGACGGACAACGGCTGCTCGCCGGCGGCTAACATCAAGAGCCTGACCCAGCAGGGCCACAAGCCCAATGGCGATTGGCGCGGTCACAAGGCGGATATTTTCGAAGGCGGCCACCGCGTGCCCTTCATTGTTTCATGGCCGGGCATCGTAAAGCCCGGATCGGTTACAGACCGACTGACCTGCACAACCGACTTTATCGCCACGTGCGCTGACATTGTGGGAACGCCGCTGAAAAAGGATGCCGGTGTCGACAGCATCTCGTTTCTCCCGACCCTGAAAGATGCCGGGCAGGTTGAACGTTCGGCCATCGTGCACCATTCGATCAATGGCGCATTCGCCATCCGACAGGGTAATTGGAAGCTATGCTTCTGTCCCGGATCCGGTGGATGGAGCGCCCCGCGCGGAAAGGCGACGGAGGGCATGCCTGCCGGACAGCTCTACAATCTCGAAACCGATCCGGGAGAAACAAAGAACCTTTGTGAAACCCACCCCGAAAAGACCGAGGAACTGACCCGACTCATGCAACGTTATATTGAGCAGGGCAGAAGTACGGACGGCCCCGCACAGTCGAACGATGTGAAGGTAAAATTCAGAAAATAGAAACCGAATCCATGCATAATAAAACAACCGCAGTCATTCGACCCACGCTCTGCCTGCTGGCCGCCAGCGGGCCTGCGCAGGCCGAACAACGGCCCAATATTATTCTGATCATGGCGGATGACCTGGGTTATGCAGGCCTCTCCTGCTACGGCAATGCATATGGCATAAAAACGCCCCATCTGGACCACATGGCCGACAACGGGCTGAAGTTTACCGACTTCCATTCCAATGGGGCCGTCTGCAGTCCGACCCGCGCAGCACTAATGACAGGACGTTATCAGCAGCGTACTGGAATCACGGGTGTTGTGACGGCGGCGGCCTGCCGCAACCAGGGGCTGGCACTTTCGGAAACCACATTGGCCGAGGTCCTGAAGCCTGGCGGTTACCGCACGGCTATTTTCGGGAAGTGGCATGTAGGCTACTCACCCAAATTTAATCCGGTCAAACAGGGGTTCGATGAGTTTGTGGGATTTGTCAGCGGAAACGTCGACTACCAATCGCACCTCGATCAGGTTCAAATGGAAGACTGGTGGAAACAGGATCAGCTCATCCCCGAAAAAGGATACCAA
Organism: Kiritimatiellales bacterium; assembly: GCA_030621805.1. Lineage (GTDB taxonomy): Bacteria > Verrucomicrobiota > Kiritimatiellia > Kiritimatiellales > Pontiellaceae > Pontiella. The sequence goes on from JAUXGY010000149.1 coordinate 2,082, forward strand.
ACCACCTTGATTGGAAACCACGCAGTGGACTTTATCGACCGAAATGCTGAACAGCCCTTTTTTCTCTATTTGGCATTCGGCGCACCGCACTACCCGATCCAGGGTCCAAACGATCCTCCCGTGCGCGGGAAGGATGCGGTGCAGGTGAAAAATTTCGATGTCGAACGGGCGCACCGCGAAATGATCGAATCGATGGATATGGAAATCGGCCGCGTCAAAATCAAGCTGGACGAACTGGGACTGACCAAAAACACACTGATTTTCTTCTGTTCCGATAACGGGCATGCACGAGGAGCCAAATGGTCAGCCGATCCTCGCCTGCGCGGCTCGAAGGGGACGGTCTTCGAAGGCGGCAACCGGGTGCCGGGCATTGCCTATTGGCCGGGATCGATTCACCCTGGCGTCACAGCGGAAACCGCCATGACCATGGATCTGCTACCCACCTGCGCGGCACTTTCCTCAGTTTCACTGCCGGACGGCATCACCTATGACGGAATCGATCTTTCCTCCCTGCTGCTGAAAGGGACGGCACTGCCGGAACGAAATCTCTTTTGGAGCGCTGGGGGCAACGGCTCCATGCGCAACGGTCCTTGGAAATATGTAAAGGCGGGCAAGACCGAAACCCTCTATAATCTCGAAGACGACCTGTCCGAAAGTGTCGATCTTTCCAAGGAGCATGCCGAGAGGTTCCGCAGAATGGCAGCACGATACGCGGAGTGGTTCCGCTCCGTCTCCACCGATCCGACCGGCCCCGAAATCGATCCCGACGCATCCCCCACACCCCCGCCCCGCACTGCCCGTGCGAAAAAGAAAATCATGGAAACCGAAAAGCTGGCGGACTATCCCATCGAACACGGGGTGGCTGGTGCCTTTGCCGGCGTTGCCGACAACCAGCTCATCGTTGCGGGCGGCTGCTATTTTCCCGAAGAAAAACCGTGGGATGATGGCCATAAATTCTGGGACAGCAAGATATGCGTGCTGGATCATCCGCACGGGGAATGGCGGAGTGCGGGAAGCCTGCCCGCTGCCCTGTCCTACGGCATGGCCCTTGGCGACGGGAAACAGCTTCTTTGTTTCGGGGGCGAGGAAAAGGGAGAAGTCTCGCGGGAGGTTTTTTCCCTGCAACCCATCGGCGGCAAGGTTGAATTCCGCCAACTACCACCCCTTCCGCACGCCATCAGCAAAGCCGGTATGGTCCGGTTCGATAACCGCGTTTACATCCTCTGCGGCAAGACGGTTTCAGGCGCCTCTCGGCAAGTGTGGTCAGCCCCCCTCCCCTACACCGGCGACTGGCGGCGGGAAAGGGATCTTCCGGAATCAGGGCGCACCTCCTGCTCCGTTGTGGTGGCCGGAGGTAAAATCCTTTTGTTCGGCGGGCGATCCGGCAATGCGCTGCACGAATTCAAGGTCCACACCGACGTCTGGGAATTTTCACCGGCAAGCAATACTTGGCGGCAGCTGCTTTCCGAAGGGGATGGCATTGCGGCCCAGGCCACCCCGATTGCAATGACCCCGGACGGCCCGATTCTGTTTGGGTCCGGCGGAAGCAAAGGGCTTTCGTTGCATCGGCGTATTGAAAATGCCCGAATGGCCAAGGAACTGGAAGCGAATGGCGATGCCGCCGGAGCGCAGGAGCTGATCGCCGCGAACAAGCTTTTAATGAAAAACGACAAGGGGCATTCCGGACGGATTGCCCGACTGAACCTCGAGAAACTTGAATGGGAAAACCTTGGCAACCTGCCGGGCTACAATGGAGCGGTCTTGTGTGGCACCGCCGCATGGAACAACGGATGGGTCGTTGTCTCCGGCGAACTGCGTCCCGGAGTCAGGACACCCAAGGTGCTCTACATAACTCAACGAAAATTATGAAATACCCTGTTTTATCCATCGGCTTGCTTTGCGCTGGAAGCGCACTGGGTGCGGAGCTGTATGTCTCCACTAGGGGGAATGATTCAGGCGATGGGTCGAAAAAACAACCTTTCCAAACGTTGGAGGCCGCGCGCAACGCGGCACGCGAACTGAAATCAACCACGAAGGGTGATATCCATATCCATATTCTTCCGGGGCGTTATGTTCTGAAAAAACCGTTCGTGGTGGGTCTGGAGGATGGGGGTGCCGACGGCCGAAAAATCATCTATGAAGGTGCGGCTAGGCAGCCCCCGGTATTTGTTTCGGATATTCGGATCCGTGGATGGGAAAAGGTAGAGAAAGCTCTTCCGCACCAGTCGAAAAAGGCGCAGGGCAAGCTGTGGGTGGCCGATCTTCCAGACGGGCTGGGGAAAATCAATTCTCTCTACGATGGCGACGAAGCCCTGCCGGTTTCCGCCTTTTCGTTCGACTCGACGGAAGGCTTAATGGGCGACTCCCCGTGGAGGTCTGAGCTTCGGCAAAAACTCTACTATCCCGCTGGCGTTTTGCGTGCCTATGAAAACCTGGAGGACGTCGAAATCTCGATTTATCCGCGCCAGCGCTGGATGCACCACATCCTACGGCTGAAGGAGGTCCGCGAGTCCGAAAATCTGGCGATCCCGACGCGCGGTGTCGAGAGCGGCCTGTGCCAGAGCCCGCAACGTGAAAACGCGGTGACGGTGCTCAACACGATCGACTATCTCGACGAGCCGGGCGAGTGGTGCGTGAACACCCAAACGCGCAGAATCTACTACTGGCCCAAAACCGGGCAGCCCTCAGGGAAGATCAACGCACCGGCCCTGACGGAATACATCCGTGTCGAGGGACTGATCAATCTGGATTCGCTCACCGATGTGGCGGTGCGCAATGTGCATTTCCGCAATCTGGTGCTGACCAAGGGCGAACGCTGTTTTCAAGAAGATGCCGATGGCGCAACCCACTCCGAATGGGGGCTGTACGACAAGGCCAACGGGCTACTGCGCTTCCGCGGCGCGGAGGATTGCTCGGTCGACAATGTCACAATCAGCAATAGCGGAGGCAACGGCATCCGGCTCGATCTGCATTGCCAGCGCGTGGTCGTGGCCAATTGCCGCATTTCAAATATCGGAAAAACCGGCATCATGGTGGCGGGCTATGGACCTGGCCTCAAGAACGTCAATCACCACAACCTGATCGTTAACTGCGAAATCCACGACGTGGGGCAGCACCACCGCAACGGCAACGCCGTCATCCTGACGCAGACGCACGACTCGGTGATCCGCAACTGCAAGATCTACAACACGCCGATGAACGGCATTTCCATAACGGGCATCCGCTACTGGACATTCCGCGATTCATCGGAATACAACGGCGTGCGCCATCAAGATCTACCTGAAACGTTGCGCCACCGTATCGTTGACCT
>JAUXGY010000070.1 GCA_030621805.1 Kiritimatiellales bacterium
GAGAGGTCGAGATGCGCGAGCTGATCGACCGTCATTCCGGCGGTGATCGCGGTGGCGGCAATATCGATCCGCCGGTCGGTAACCCCCATTCCGGTGGCTTGGGCTCCAAGCAGTTTGCGTGTCTTGCGGTCGGCAATCAGCTTAAGGAAAAGAAGCTTGGCGGAGGGAATGAAGTGCGGCTTGTCGGGAGCCGGTGCATGGCAGGTGACAACATCATATCCAGCGTCGCGCGCTTCCTGTTCGCCGAGTCCGGTGCGGCCGACGCTGAAGTCGAAGATTTTGCAGATGGCTGATCCGAGGACGCCAGGGAAGGCGTCGGGAAGTCCGCAGATGGCATTGGCAGCCACCCTTCCCTCTTTGTTGGCAGTCGAGCCGAGCGGAACATAGCAGGGCTTGCCGGTAATAATGTTGGTCTTTTCCGCGCAGTCGCCGGCGGCAAAAATATCGGGATCTGAGGTTTGCATCCGATCGTTGACGGCAATGGCGCGGGTGGGGCCGATCTCCAGTCCGGCATCGATTGCCAACTGGGTGGCGGGGCGCACGCCGACCGCCATGATGACAATATCGGCCAGCAGTTCGCCTTGGTCGGTAATGACCTTTTCAACCGCTCCATCGCCTTCGAAAGCAGTGACTTTCGTGCTGGTCTTGATGCGTACCCCTTTGGCCTCGAAGTGCCCTTCAACCAAGGCCGACATTTCGGGATCCATCATCGGAAGAATATGGGGAAGGAATTCAACGACCGTAATCCGGCAACCCATTTCCTGAAAGGCTTCGGCGACTTCCACGCCGATTAATCCACCGCCGACAATCACGGCGTTGATGGCTTTGTGCTGGGCCAGCTTTTCTTTGATGGCATCGGCGTCGTTGATATCCTTCAGGTTGTAGATGTTTTTCAGGTCAACGCCGGGGATCGGCGGGATGAACGAGTTGGCGCCGGTGGCCAGCACGAGCTTGTCGTATTCAAGCTCCTGTGTTTCACCGTCCTCTTTGCGGATGGCTACCGTTTTGTTATCGCGATCAATGGCGGTGGCTACGGTTTGGTTCATCACGTGCACATCCTTCACGTTGCGGAAAAATACGCAGTCACGGACGGTGCCGACCGGGGTGGCCATCAGCTCCTTCTGATCCTTCACCATGCCCGAAATATAGTAGGGCAAACCGCAACCTGCGTAGGAAAGAAACTCTCCCCTTTCGACTACGGTTACTTCGGCGGTATCACACAAGCGGCGAATGCGGGATGCGGTTTTCGGTCCAGCGGCCACGCCGCCAATTACAACTACTTTCATGGATCTCTCTCCTGGTTATTTAGATTTCTGCTCAGCCATGTGCCGAATAATTTCTTCCTGTGTCAAAACATGCGACGGGGTGTGTTTTTCATCCAGTATGATGACCTTGTATTCGTGGTTTCGCTTCATACTGGCCAGTGCTTCTTTCAAGGGAGTTTTTGCGGTGGCGAACACCACGGGTTCCAGCGTCAGATCCGACAATTCGGTCTCCGGTGCGGTTTCATCGGCCAGCGCATCGAGCACACTGGCGGTGGAAAACATGCCGGCCACTTTTTCGTGATCATCGAGCACGACGAACGAGTGGATATGCTCTTCGGCCAGCAGGTGAAGGGCTTGTTTCAGGGTGTCAGAAAGGTGCAGGGAAAAGACCCCTTCGAGCATCAAGGTACCGACGGTAGGCTCCGGAGCTGGGCCAAAAATGCGGTCGGTGAATTTGACATACCACGCGGCCGCCTGAACTTGAATGATGTAAGCCAGCGCAATAATCAGAGCAATATCGGCCCCCTCTTTGCCGAAAGCGGTCATGGCAATGGCCAGCGCGATCGAAAGGTTGCGCATAACCGTTCCATAGACCAGCGCTATGCCGTCGCCTCGATTGAAAAAATATTTCCCAACGAGGGTGCTGATTAAAAAGTTAAGGCCATAGAGTGCCAGCAACGGACCGATCAGGGTAACCAACTGGCTGGGGTTGGAGGCGATGGACTGCGCTTTTAGCGCCATCGCCACAAAGACAATGCCCAGTACCCCGAGGGTTGAGATGGGCGGGAAAATGGGTTTCAAATCTTTTTGGTAATGCGCCATGCCGTAGCGGGCAATCAGGAAGCGCTGGGTCACATTTCCGAGCACCAACGGAAGCACCACGACGACCATGATCTGCTTGAAGATCTTGGCCATCGGAATTTCAATGACGGTGCCCATCAGTCCCTTGATATAGATCGGCGTCAGGATTGAGCCAATCAGCAACCCAAAGACCGTCATTTTCACGGCGGCCGCCATGTTCCCATGGGCCATGCCGGTCCAGGAGATCGTCATGCCAGAGGTTGGAAGCAGGCTCGCCAGCAGCAGGCCGAGCGCAATGTAGGGCGAGTCGGGGAAGGCCAGCTTACCTAGTGCGAACGCGAAAAGCGGAATGATCGTGAAGTTCAGCAGCTGGGTGACCACCTGGACTTTTACATCGCCGCCCTCGATCACCTTCTTCAGCTGAAGGTTGACCATCATGGGATAGACCATCAGGAAGGTCAGGGGGACAATCAGTTGTTTTAACGGTGCGGGATCCCATACCAGACCTGCGCCGAGTCCGGCAATCATAATGATTGGAATAGCCACAATCAGCCGCTTTTGTATTTGTTGAAGAAGTTTGAGCATGGGGTTCCTATTATTCTGTAGTCTGAGGGTTAAAAAAGGATTTGAGCTTTTCTTTCAGCGCACGTTTGGCCTTGGGGTTGCGGTAGTCGAGTGCGGCGGATTGAACGGTTGAGGCGGCCAGGAGCGCGCAGTGCTGGTGGTCTTCCGGGATGGAGTCCACTGCAGACAGGACGGCTTCTTGGGTTAGCTCGGAAGCTTTGGCTGGAGTCATGCCTTCTGATAGTTTAGCGGCGGCACTACCGCAGGCGTTGGAATAGCCGCACCCGTCGGACCGATAGGTGGCCTTGCGGATTTTCCCGCCGTCAACGCGTAGCCAAACCTCCACCGTATCACCGCACGGCCCCTTGATTTTTGCGTGGGCAGACGCATCCCTCATCGGCCCGAAGTTTTCCGGGCGACCATCAATTTTTGCCATTTGTTCATCGAACATATCGGCTTTCCTTATTTCCCTTTGATCAGGGGCGTCACAATCAGCAATAGATAAAATATCACGCCGAGGGTGACGCATGTTCCAACCGTCCAGAACCACTTTTCCTTGGTCGATACGGGATCGGGGTGATCCGTTCTCCCCCACGCAATACGTCCCCACCAACGCTCATAAAAATAATACATGACCATGCGGGTGGAGTGGTGGTAGGCCACAATCAGCGTGGCGGCCAGTGGAGCCTTGGCCTTGCTGTCCGGGAGCATCCGGATGATGAAATACGCTCCCGTCCAAGTCCAAACGATGCCGATCAAGCGCCAAAGCAAAGATTTGACTAAGGTACGGCGACTGGTTTCGGTGGGGTTGTGTTTCATAAAGATCCGTCGTTCCGCCTGTAAGCGATCTCCGTGTTGGGTTTTGGGTTACACCCAATGGGCTTCCGCGTTGGCTGCTTCGGCTTCGGTAAGCTCACCCGCCTTAAATTGCTGGTAGGCTTCTTCAATGGTTTCGGCCTTGGAAAGATAGACCTTTATGTTGGCGGCCACTAAGGTTTGGAACGCCTTGGGGCCGCAGTGACCCGTGATTAGGCTATCGATGTCCTGATTACAAATAAGCAAGGCCGCTTGGATTCCAGCCCCTTGAGCGGCATTCAGGTTTTGTTCGTTATTCACGCTTTTCAGTGTGCCGGTTTCATCGTTGTAGATGAGGAATCCGGGGGCCCGGCCAAAGCGCGGGTCAAGCGGTGCAGCCAGCGAATCGCCACTGGCAGTAAATGCAATTTTCATGGGATCTCCTAATGCGTTAATTATTTTCAAACCACCCCGGTGCTCCGGGGTGATTAGGTTCTTTATTTTCCTTCGAGTGCGGCAAGCCGGTTTTCGATATCGACCACCCTGTTTTGCGGGTCGGAGCCTTGTTGTCTGCCTCGACCCGTTCCACATCTTGCGCCACGACCTCTGCCGCGTCCGCGTCCACCTATTTCATCGGTGGAGTTCGTGTTGCACCGCCCCGTTGCGCGGCCCGTCATGGGGCCTGCCCCGCCGGGGCCTGTCTGATCTCTTCCTGGCATTTTATACCTCCTTTTTGTTTTTCGGTGATGAAACGTCAGAGCCTCCTGCCGGACAGCCGCCTTGCCGCCTTCGGCCTTGGCCCCGTCCGCGGCATCGGCCACCGGTTTGTCGGCCACGGATTAACACGGTTCCCCCTTCGATGCGGATGGCTTTCCCCTGTACCAGCGCCTCTGCCACTTTCTGGCGGGCCGAGGAAAGGATGCGTCCGACCGTCGGGCGTGAGACTTTCATCTGTTCAGCGACCTGTTCTTGATAGAGCCCTTCCGCATCGGCTAAGCGCATGGCTTCGATTTCGTCGAAGGTCAACACCACTTCTTCCAGATCCCGCATGGGGATTCCGGTGGGCTTGAACCAGGTGACTTCCGGGGGTTCTATAATTTCTCGCGGGCATTTAGGTCTTGGCATCGTTTGCCTCCGTTGATCTGAAATGAACATATGCTCATAACAGAGTCAAGCGGGATTTTCGGAAAGATGAAGGAATGTTTGCGCGGAACAGGAGACTTTGCTGCCGCAATGCGACGAGGGGATTCCTGTCATTCATCAGTTACGCATTACGATCAGTAGGTCACGATCCTCAGGCCGAGGTCGCGAACCATCGTACAGTCGGATTCGTATTGCGATCCCGCGACGGTGAGATAGTTTCCGGTCATCATGCCATTGGCGCCGGCGGCAAAAAGTTCGTCTTGACGGTCGGCCAGCACATGGGTGCGTCCGCCGCAGATGCGCAGGGTGACGGTGGGGAGCAGGAAGCGATAGAGAGCAATGATGCGCAAGGCTTCGGCGGCCTCCATCGGCGCGGTGTCGTGCAGAGGCGTACCGTCGTGGGCGTAGAGAAAATTGATGGGCACACTGTCGACGCCGAGTTCGCGCAGCGTGAGCGCGAGATCGATACGGTCGGCCCAGCTTTCGCCGAGGCCAAAGAGTCCCCCGCTGCAAATGTCGAGTCCGGCGGCCTGTGCGGCCTTGACGGTATCGACCCGCTGCTGCCAGATTTGGGTGGTGCAGATGTTGGGGTAGTGAGCCCGCGAACTTTCGAGGTTATGATGAAAGCGGGCGATGCCGGATTGCTTGAGTCGGGACAGCTCTTCGTCCGTCAGGCGGCCGAGCGAGGCACACAGCGGAGCTTGGCCGATGCCTTCAGCGGTTTCGCAGAGCACTTCAAGCTCTGGGCCGGAGAGCTTTCCGCCGCTGGTGACGACGCTGCATCGGCAGTCGTTGTTTTCGAGGATTGTCCGCATCTGCCCGGCCAGCTCGGCGGAGGGCATGAAGGGATACGCTTCAATCTCAGTCGAGGCGTGACCGCTCTGCGAGCAGAACGTGCAGTCCATATCGCACGTGCCACTTTTGGCATTGATGATGGCGCAGAGCTGGATGGTTTTTCCAAAATGCGCTTCGCGAATTTGCGTGGCGGCATGGAACAACTTTACCTCGTCGAGGGGTATCAACGCGGTCGCTTCCGCTGCCGAGCAGCCGATGCCGTCAAGGGCGCGCTTAATGATCTCCTGCAACATGGGACTCTCCGTTTTCTAAACCGTGAAAACGCAGGGTACGCAAGTTCCGGGCATTAGAAAGCCTATTTTCCGAAGAAGGATCCAGAGGCACGTTGATGCCGCTGTAGCTTCGTGATGCATACGGTCTTATCCGATGCCCTCTCGCTTGAACCGCGATGCTCATTATTCACTTCGTGAATTATCAATCGCTTCGCTCATGGCCCTTCGGGTGAAGCGGTGCTACACGCATTATTTGGTGTAGTAACGCTTCACCTGAGCGAAGCGAAGGAAAGCGTTTGATCAAGCATTGCATTAACATCAAGTTCATGGAACTCTTTGCATATTAGTCAACACCCGAACAAACCGCATCGTCTGTCGGAGATCTTCCAATCCTACGACGCTCCGGTTTACTTCGTGACCTTCTGCACTGCCGACCGAAAATCCATCCTCGCCAATGCCGCTGTTCACGCGGCATTCCGCCAGTATGCCGAGAAGGCTGAACCGCGCGGCATTGCGGTCGGCTGGTACGTCATCATGCCCGACCACATCCACTGCTTTATTCGGATGGATCCACAACGCACGCTCGGCATAACCGTTCGGATGATGAAGCGCGCCCTCTCCACAGCAGTCGCTGAACCCCTGCCTCACTGGCAACCGGGGTTTTTCGACCACCTTTTACGGCACAGCGAGAGCTATTCCGCAAAGTGGGATTACGTTCATCAGAATCCCATACGGGCTGGGTTGGTCGATCAGCCTGAGGATTGGGCCTTTCAGGGCGAGGTGGTTCCGATTCGATACTAGCGGGTTTCCATCCCCCGAGACCGCTTTCCACCCTCCGGGCGGTGAAGCGGTGCTACACCAGCATAGGGTAATTCCACTGTAGTAACGCTTCACCTGAGCGAAGCGAAGGAAAGCGTTTGGCGCACGCTAGGCCACGCGCTCGAAAAGCGTATAGATGTACGGACGCGGATCGCCAGCGGGATTCATGTAGGTGTGGTCGAATGACTCTATCAGCGAAAAGCCGTCGCCGAGCTTTTCAACAAGCTCCTCAACGGAGTAGCGATGCAGATCAAGTCCGGCGCATTTAGCGGATCCATGCGGCGGGAATTCTGCAAACAAGACGTGGCCGCAGAGCTTTACCTTGGAAAGCACGTTCTTAAAATAGCCCTGAATATCGTCCTCGTCGGTGAGGAAGTGCAGCACGGCGCGGTCGATCCAAACGTCAACGGGCGGAACCGCGATTCCGAGTGGCTGGGCAATATCCTGGCAGATCCAGCCAATCGCCGGAGATAGATCGCCTAAACGCTCCTTCACATGGTCGAGCGCGGTCTGGCTGATGTCGTTGAGCATCAGGTTGGCGCCCGCGCCGAGCAGGACATCCACCAGAATCGAAGTTCCCGCTCCCGGAAGGAAAAGAGTTGAGTTTTCCCAGTCTGGAATCTGGTTTAGTAACCGCAGCATCTGGGCGGGATCGTTTTCATACCAGCCCAGCTTTTCATCCGCAGTATTACGGAAGATGCCGTTCCAATGTTCACGGTTCGATTTCATGGGTTGAAAAAAAAAAGGCCCCGGAGTGCGGGGCCTTTTCTCGGTTCCTACGCTTAGAAGCGATTAGAACTTATAGGTCACACCCGCTGTCAGCGTATTCTGGTACATGCTGATTGTGGTGCCAGTACCCATGACGCCTCCTCCCAGATCTTCGCCATCGGCAGTCAAGTCATTTTCCAGCGCATGGATATAGGCCAAATGGGCCTCCCATTTTTCCCACGCATAGGATGCGCCGCAAGCCAGATGAGTTTCCATGATGGCCGGGAAAAGCGCATTGGAGAATGCATTACTTTCATCGATCGGTGATTTTCCGTAGGAGATACCGCCACGCAGAGTCAGCGCATCGCTCACACCCCAGGTAACGCCGGCCTTGATAATGTTCTGACTATCCCAACCAAACTGGTCTCCTAAGGTATCAAGCTGCGACCATCCCAACCAACGATAGTCGAGTACCAGTTCCACATTATCCAGCACGTTGTAGGCCGCACCCACCGTGACCTGCTGCGGCAAGTTGAACGACTTGGGAAGGATGGTATCGTAGTCATCAAACTCCGACATAAACTGCTCGGATATGTAGCTTCCGCCAATCGTCAGACGACCCAAATGCTGGTTTACACCAATGATGGCACCCGCGCCATACGCCGTATCCCAATCGCCGGATTCAAACCCGGCACCATTAAACATATCCGTTTTAAAACGAGACAGCACAAAGATCGGCCCGGCACCAACACTGAGGCCACTGTCGCCAAACTTGTAGGCGTAGGTTGCGGTCATCTTGGCGATAGACAGTTCGGTCATCATATCACCCATGGTTGAGGGAGTTCCTGTCGGTGTGATACGCCCAAAGTTATAATCCACGCCCATGCCACTGGTGCCGTAGATTCCTAAGCCAATAGATCCGTTCTCCCCATGGCAGCAACCGAAGGAGGTGCTGATGGAAGGAATCACAAATGCGGAGTTGTCGGATTGTTCACCTGCTCCGCCACTCGTAGTGGAA
>JAUXGY010000063.1 GCA_030621805.1 Kiritimatiellales bacterium
GGCAGAAGTCATCATGCGCTATCAAAAGGTAGGGAAGGGTGCTTGTTTCTCATAAAACCCAATAAAAAAGGGCTTATCCGTTAAGATAAACCCTTGGAAAAGTGGAGCGGGCGAACAGATTCGAACTGTCGTAACTAGCTTGGAAGGCTAGGGTTCTACCATTGAACTACGCCCGCTTTTTTCTTATAAACGAGCGCATAAGTTAGCGGTCATCCCCATCGCCGTCAAGGCTTGTTGGGTACTTTTTGCCGAGGCTTAAGACGGCACCTATTCCCGATTTTTTAGACGCCAAATCCAGAATTGGATACGCTTAAAAAAAGGGGGCTTGTTGTCGGCTTTTTGGAGGTGCGGGCGAGGGTTCTCTGACTTTGGTTTTTCAACCGGGTCGCGCATATAGTCCCTGTCAGATATTCCCATAAGATTTTCTTGCCCTGTATTTATAATTCCCAAACAGTATGTACCCCATGAGCAGAAAAAAGAAGACAACATTGCGGATTGTGCCGGAAAACTGGCTGGATCCGTTTGACTTTAAAAAGGCCTTTCCGAATCCGGACCGTCCGCTGGAGGTGGATATTGGGTCAGGAAAGGGCCGGTTTTTGGTGGCGCGTTCAGGTCGGTTTCCGGAAACCAATTTTTTAGGGATTGAAAGGCAGCGGATTCGCATCGACAGTAGCGGACGACGTTGTGAGCGCGCTGGACGCGACAACGTCAGATTGTTTCGAATGGAAGGCTATTATGCGATTAGTCAAATGGTGCCCGCTGCATCGGTGGCCAACTATTATTTTTTCTTTCCGGATCCTTGGCCCAAGGCTCGGCACCACGATCAACGCCTGTTTAATCCCTCCTTTATGGATGCGCTCTGCCGTACGCTGGAGGCGGGGGGGTGCCTGCACGTGGCGACCGACCACCTTCCGTATTTTGAAGAAATTCTAGCGTTGCTCCAAAGGGATGTGCGCTTCAAAGAAATCAAAGCGTTCCTGCCCGAGGAGGAGGAACGGACCGACTTCGAACTTATCTTCTCTCATAAAACAATCGGGCGTTGTTCCTTCCAAAAGGGATAGTATGGCCAAGAAAAAGCCAGCAGTCTCCATGCATAGCCACGGAATGTACGATGGGTGGGATCGGGAGAGTAAGGAGCTACCCGAGTTGCTTAAAATTACGACGGAGATTGAGGCGGCGCTTGATGTTGAGTTTGGCTATATCCTTCGCATCCGCAATGCACGCAACAGCCGGCTTTTTTTTCGGATCGAACACCCTCCCTTCAAGAGAGACGATGGAACACTTGCTCTTCCCTTTGAAGGAGCTCTCTACGTGAAGACGAACGATTTTCGGTTTTTCCTCGGCGATACCATTTGGACCCCGGTCGACGACAAGCGCGGTGCGTGGCGGTTTCTCACGTGGCTCGATGGCGAAAAGGTGGCGGATAAGACGTTGCAGTTGCTGTAACGTTTTTAGGATTAGATCTAAAATACCGAGTGGGCTTGTTGTTGTTCTTCTGATGGATATAATGGGTGTCTAATTGAGAACGTTGAACCAAGGAGATCGTAATGGGTGCTGTAGCTAATTTATTGGATTCGAAAGGAAGTGAAGTTTTAACGGTCGATCCAGACGCGACGATTCGCGAAGCCATCGAAAAAATGGCGGAGATTTCCGCGGGAACGGCTTTGATTATGGAAGGCGGGTCGGTCGTTGGAATTATTTCTGAACGGGATGTTATGCGGAAGGTGCTTCTCAAGGGAAAACGCCTGCACGAAGTTCGTGTGCATGAGATCATGACCACTGATCTGACGACCATCACACCGGAGACCTCGCTCGAGGATTGCATGAAGCTGATTACCGATAAACGTATTCGCCATCTGCCTGTGCTTCGCGATGGAAACCTCTGCGGAATTATTTCGATTGGCGATGTGGTTAAATATTTGATTGTTGAGAAGGATTTTAAGATTAAGAATCTTGAAACCTATATTAGCGGTGCCATGTAGTTCCGGCCTTCGCTGACAGGAAAAGCTCCCCCGTCCGGGAGCTTTTTTTGTGAAAGGCCGACGCTTGCAGTGGCAAGCCCTTTAGGTATAGTCCCCGATTCTTTTCATCTCGGTGGGCACCATGATTGATAAACATAAAATCGAACAGCTCGAATTCTACCTCCTCGACGTGGTTGAAGGTCGGCGCACGGGAAAGACAGCGGCTCTTTTGCGGAGCATACTGCACGTGCTTTCATGGATCTTCACGATGATCGTTCAGGTGCGCCTTTGGCTCTACCGCCACCGCATCATCCGTCCAAATACACTCGGTTGCCAGGTGATTAGCGTGGGCAATTTGACCGTGGGGGGAACCGGAAAGACGCCCGTCGTGGAGGTGTTTGCCCGTAACCTTCAGCAGCAAGGCCGCAAGGTCGCTATTCTCAGTCGAGGCTACAAAAGCAAGGAACTTCCTTTTTTGCAGAAGATGACCCAGCGCATTACCACGGGAAAAATTGAAACCCCGCCGCGTGTCGTATCCGATGGAAAGCGACTCTTGCTTGATTCTCATACGGCCGGTGACGAACCCTACATGCTTGCCTCCAACCTTCCCGAGGTATCCGTTGTGGTCGATAAGGATCGTGTCAAGGCGGGTAAATACGCCATCAAAGAACTTGGTTGCGATACGCTTATTCTTGATGACGGGTTCCAGTATCTCAAACTCGGGCATCGCCTCGACATTGCCTTGGTCGACCAAACGAATCCATTTGGCGGCGGGCATCTGCTGCCCCGGGGACTCCTTCGAGAACCCATGCGGAACATTAAGCGCGCCGGTTTTATCTTCATCACCAAATGCGACAAGGGAGGAGCCCCGGAGCTTAAGGAGCAACTTCGTCGCCTAAACCCCCATGCCGAGATTTCCGAGTGCCGCCACGCGGCCAAATATCTTAAAAATGTTTTCGGCGAAAAAACCTACGACCTTGACCACCTTAAGGGCATGAAGATCGCCGCCGTATCCGGCATCGCCGTGCCCGAAAGTTTCGAGAATGCTTTGCGGGGGTTCGGCGCGGAGATTGTCTACACCCGACGTTTTACCGACCATCACCGCTTTAGCCAGCAGGAAATCATCAACACTATCAACACCAGTATCCAGCATGGTGCCGAAGCCATCCTAACCACCGAAAAGGATGCCGTGCGCTTTCCGTTCGTCGACCGCTTGGACATCCCCATCCTTTTCATGCGGGTGGAAATTGAAATGTTCAGCGGTGAAGAGGAGTTCATGGACTGGATCGCCCGCATTTGTTTTAAGAACCATCGCGCGGCATAGAGTCCGATGCTTTAACGAGGGCAAAGAAGCGATCTTCGTATTTTTCCCAAAGGTCGTTCTGCTTGAGGCGGTCGGCGAGGGGTTTGATTTTTCCGGGGTCACGCGAGGCCTCGAGGAATTCGCGTTCGAGGGTTTCTTCCATGTTCGTTTGTAGATCGATGGCGTGGTGCTGGAGATCGAAGATGTTGTCTTTGGCGGAGTGCTGAACGAGGTCGACCATGAGTTTGAGCAGGCAGACTTCCCACGGGGAGTCGACGCCGACGAGTACTGCGCTAAGCGGGTCGTCCTTTTCGGCGACCTCACTCTTGATTCGTTCCATGACGTTATCAAGGTGGTCGGTCACGATATATTCCTTGATCTCTTGCTTTTGGATGCGGAAACCGTACTGGAGAATCTTGAGCTCGCCGCCGTGCTCGGCCAGCCAGTCGGCATACTGCCGGGCGTCCTGCCCAAACGCTTCGAGATCCATCTGGCCGAGCGACTGCGGCAGAATAATCTCCGGCTTGAGCGCCTTGAGCTGGCCCTCGCGGATGCGCACCTTGCCGACGCTGTCCATAAGTTCGCAGACCAGATGATAGTTCACAATGGTGTCGCCAAAGGTTTCAAGACGGTTGCTCGGCGATGTCACCAATTCCGTATTGTTCACGGCATACCAAAAATCAAATTGTTGTTTTTTGTTCATAGGGGAGGGTGAGTCGTGAAAGGTGAGTCGTGATTTCCTTTGCGTGGTAAAGTCACGCCTCACGGCTCAAGCATCATTCGTCACTTCATGTCCTTTTCCTGATCCTGGTAGTCGGCGAATTTCATCGAGACGACCTTGGAAATTCCACGGGTTTGCATCGTTACGCCATAGATCACATCGGCCGCCGCGATGGTTTGGCGAGAGTGGGTGATGATGATGAACTGCGAGGTTTTAAGAAACTCCTTTAGCGCATCCACGAAACGGCTGATATTGGCGTCATCGAGCGCGGCGTCGAGTTCGTCGAGCACACAGAATGGGCTGGGCTTGACGATGAACAGCGAGAAGAGCAAGGCGACGGCCGTCATGGTGCGCTCGCCACCGGAAAGCAGCGAGATGGTTTGCAGTTTTTTACCTGGTGGTCGGGCGATGATCTCAATTCCTGATTCAAGCACGTCCTCGTCGTCGGTCAGTACCAGCTTAGCAGATCCACCACCGAAGAGGGTCTTGAACATGATCTGGAAGTTTTCATTCACCTTGTCAAAGGTGGTCTTAAACATTTCGGTGGTGGTGGCATTGATGGTTTTGATCATGTCGAGTAGTTGCTGCTTGGCGGCGACAAGGTCGGCCTCCTGCTGGGTGAGGAAGGCAAAGCGCTCTTCGTGTTCGGCGTGTTCTTCGATGGCAACGAGGTTAACGGGCCCCATCGCATCAAGTTTGGCCTGAATTTCGGCGATGCGCGTTTCAATGGTTTCGCGTTCGGGAATCTCGTCGTTTTCCCAGCGCGGGGCTTCGGCTTCGGCCAGTTCTTCCTGCGTGATATGGTAGGTTCCCGTGATGCGTTCGAGTGCATTGTCGTGGCGCATTTTATATTCGGCGTATTCTACGTCGAACGTGGATTTTCGGTTGAGTTCGCTCTCCATGGAGTCGCGCAGACCGCGCAGGCGGTTTTCGGCGGTGGTGAGGATGCGGAGGGTTTCCTCCCGGCGGGCGCGTTCGTTTTCCAGCGTCTGGGCGGTTTCTTCGAGTCGCTGTTCGAAGGGTTCGATTTTGGCGGTTTCGACTTCGATAGAGGTTTTAAGGTCGTCGATGCGCCGGTTGTAGGAATCGACTCCGGTGGTGCGCTCGGAGATGAGTTCATCAAGTTCGTGAATACGAGCTTCCATGGGTTGCTTGCGGTTGAGAAGGTGTTCGAGTGCTTGGGATTTTTGTGAGAAGACGATGCGGTGTTCGGAGGTGATCGATAGGGCGTCGGATCGGCGTTCCTCGATCTCGGTGAGGCTCTTCGTTTGTTCGGCGATCTGGGTGCGAATATTCGCCTGTCGGTCGCGGGCTTCACGCAGTTCAGTGGCGAGGCGGGTACGCAACTCGACGCCTTTGCTCTCGCTTTTGGAAAGGCTGTCGAGTTCAAAGCTGACGGTTTCAACGCGATCGCGCGCGGATGTGGTTTCGCGGGCGATCACTTGGAGTTCGCCTTGCTGAAGCGCGAGCCCGCGGCGGTATTCTTCGAGCATGTTCCGCGCATTTTCGATGGTTTCGGCGATGCCGGTTTCCTCTCCGCGCAACGTATCGAGCTGGCCTTCGAGTTTCTTGGCCGCAGCGGTGAGTTTATCGATTTCGCCGTGTAGCTGTTCGCGTAGCTGGTGGCGGGCGAGCGGGCTTTTATCCTCGGTGCCGGGCATCCATATTTCGGAGGCGCCGCTGCCCGAAACCACGGTTCCGTTTTGCGAAACTACAACGGTGTCGGACGAGAGAACGGCGGGGATCTCCAGTTCGGAGCCAACCACCCGCACGTTCCAGAAGAGGCGGCGCACGAGCGGTGCGACGGTGTCGCTGAAGTCGATGCACTCAAGGAGTCCCTTGCCGATGGGCGAAGAGCTGTCGAGCGGGGCTTCCTCTTTGGACGAGGTAATGCTTAGGAGGCGGGCGCTTCCAGCTTCCTGGTCGCGCAACCAAACGAGTGCGTCGCGGGCGCAGGTTTCATCTTTGATGACGATGGCGTCAATGCAGGGGCGCAGGATGGCTTCGAGCGCGGTTTGGTACTCCGGCGAAGTGGTCAGTTGTTCGGCGAGCGGGCCGATGATGCCGGCGCGGTCGGGTGTAAAGTCGGTGGGCGGGTCCAGCAGCACTTGTGCGCCGGGAGGGAAACCTTCTTGCCGGGCTTCGCCGCCGGAGAGCATTTCAAGTTGGGCCTGTTTCGCGGCAGCGGTTTTAAGATTCTCGTTCAGTGCGCGTTCCTGCTCGACGATGCGCTCTTTACGTCCGCTGCGCTCGCCCGTGAGGGTATTGAGTGTTTGGGCTTGCTCTGCGACTTTTCCGGAAAGGGCTTCGGCTTTGGTGTCCATCTCTTGCTGATGTTCCACAAAGGACTTAAGCGATCGGTCTAGCTCGGCCTTCTCGGTGGCGAGGCGCTCTTTCTTGAGCATGGCGGAGCGATCGCGGGCGTCGAGTTCGTTGAGCTCGTTCTGCATTTTTGCGGAGGTGCTATCGAGGGCTATGGATTCATTGCGCAGGCCGTTGAGCTGTGCGCGGGTGGCATTCATTTGCTCTTCCACTTCCCGTTGCGCCCGTGTCGCATGGTCGAGCTCTTCCTTTGCGCTGGCCTTCTCGATTTTAGAGCGGGCCATTTCATCAATAATTTTGGTGAGTTCAGTACGGTGGGTTTCGAGGCGTACGCAGGCTTCCTGGGTTTCCTGTGTGTTGCGCTGTGCGAGGGTGGACAGCTCCGCAATGCGGTCGGTGTTCATGGCAATTAGGTTGCGCGTACGTTCCAGTTCGCTTCGGGCGGTGGAGGCCTGCTCCATGGCTTGCGAGATCGTTTCCTCCAGATGGGTCAGGGCCTGACGAGAGTTTTCGGCCTCAGACTCAGCGGATTCCACCTGTTCGTGCAGCTCTCTCAGTTTGCGTTCGAGAACTTGCAGCTCGCCGGTGAACTCGTTGATCTTCTGCGCATATTCCGTCAGCTTTTCGCGGGTCACATAGATGTCCAGCCCGCGCACTTCCTCGGCGAGATCTTTGTAGCGTTTGGCCTTTCCGGCCTGCCGCTGGAGCGAGATTATCTGCCGTTTAACTTCGCGGATGACGTCGGCGAGACGCAGCAGATTGGCTTCGGTGTGTTCGAGTTTGCGCAACGCCTCTTTTTTGTCGGCCTTAAATTTGGTGATGCCGCTGGCCTCCTCGAAGACCGCTCGGCGGTCGTCCGGGCGCGAACTGAGGATTTGGTCGATTTTTCCTTGTTCAAGGATGGAGTAGGAATCGGTGCCGATGCCGGTATCCATGAAGAGCCGTTGGATATCTTTGAGGCGGCAGGCCTTTCGGTTAATGAAGTAGCCGCTTTCGCCGGAGCGGAAAACGCGGCGGGCAATGCAAACCTCATCATATTCCATGCCAAGGAATCCCGTGCAATCGGCGAGTGTGATGCTGACCTCGGCCATGCCAAGAGGTTTCTGTGAGTCGGTGCCGTTAAAGATGATGTCTTCCATCTTTGCACCGCGCAGTGCGCGGGCACGCTGTTCGCCAAGCACCCAGCGCACGGCATCGGAAACATTGCTTTTCCCGCAGCCGTTTGGTCCCACGATCGCCGTCATCCCCGGCTCGAATTCGAGCTTGGTTTTATTCGCGAAGCTTTTAAATCCAATAATTTCCAAACTTTTAAGGTACACGGGTGAAATTCCTCCAAAAAAAAGATGGGTCAACCTACCATAAAAGCGCCGAGAGATGAAAACGGTTTTTCCGGAGAGTTGGGGTCAAAACATTCGCGTCATTTTAAGGGGTGCTGAAAAACATTTTTTTGTTATTGCGGCCTTGATACGTTTTGCTATGGTACGCGCTCGTTTTTACCGAAGACCCCTTCGTCTAGTGGCCTAGGACTCCAGGTTTTCATCCTGGCAACACGGGTTCGAGTCCCGTAGGGGTCGCCATTTTTGGTAAGGACATTCTAGCGACCCCTTCGTCTAGTGGCCTAGGACTCCAGGTTTTCATCCTGGCAACACGGGTTCGAGTCCCGTAGGGGTCGCCACTTCTTTTCTTTTGAATCTTTTCCAATTCCGATCTGAGGGATTAGTACGCTATATTCCGGAATTTGGAGGAATACATGAGCTGTTTGATCAAAGGAATTTGCCATTTCGGGCTGTCGGTGGCCGACCTCGATGAATCCATTCGTTTCTATACGGATATCCTTGGGCTGGAAATGAGCGAGCGTCGCGAAAAGGATGCTTTCTTTCCGATAGGGAAAGACGATGTGTTGGCGTTGATCCAGTATCCGGGCGGAACGGAGCGGTTTGATGCAGACCTGCGTCCCAAAAATTGGGGAAAGGCCTTTACCCACTTTGGACTAACGGCAGATTCAATGCAGGCCGTTTATGATTTTCAAGAGCGGTTGAAGGGCCTCGATGTGAAAATCGTTAAAGAGGCCTACGAACGGTGGGACGGCGGAGGCCTGTATTTTCTAGATCCAAATGGGTATA
>JAUXGY010000264.1 GCA_030621805.1 Kiritimatiellales bacterium
ACCCAGGAGTCGCAGGACTTCTGCCGCGCCCTGCTTCAGGTCTTTGGCGAGGGCGATGCCAACGGGCGCATCTTCGAGTTCCCGAAGTGCGACTTTCATGTGTCGGACGAAACCTTCGAGGATCCCGCGCAGTTCGCGATCTACCAAGAGGCCTGCGAGCTCGCCAGCAAGAACGGTTCGACCTACTTCATCTTCGACCGCGACGAGGTGACCCTCTCCGCCTGTTGCCGGCTGCGCACGACGATCTCCGACAACCGAATGCTCCAGCACCCCGAGTGCATGCGCTTCTGCGGATTCCAGAACGTCACCATCAATATTCCACAGGCCTCGTACCGCGCGGCCCGCACGGGCGGTGATATCCTTAAAAACTTCTATAACGAACTCGACCGCACCATGGAGCTTGCCGTCGATGCCCACCTGCAGAAAAAGACCAAGGCCGCCGAAATGATCAGCGGCCCCGGCCATCCGCTCTGGCAGATCGGCAAAGTTTCCAACGATGGAAAGCCGTATGTCGACCTCGAAAACTGTACGTATATCCTCGGCCTCATTGGCGTGAACGATGCCGTCAATTTCCTTATCGGTCAGGAGCTGCACACGAGCAAGCAGGCGCAACGTCTCGGCCTCCAGATTGTTGCGCACATGTATACCAAGGCCAAGAAGCTAGCCAAAAAACACAACCTCAAGTTTACCCTTGAGGAATCCCCCGCCGAGTCTGCCGCGCGCCGCCTCGCCAAATCCGACATGGTCTATTTCGCCGAGGAATCCAAAGATACCGTAAAGGGTCCGAAAGATGCGGAATACTACACCAATTCGATCCATCTCGCGGCAGAGGCCGACGTTTCGATGGTCGACCGCATCATCGAGCAATCCAAGTATCACAGCATGATCGAGTCCGGTGCCATCACCCACTGCTTCATCGGGGAAGAGCGTCCGGATGCCGATTCCATCGCCCATCTGATGACCGAGATCTTCTTCCGTACCCAGTCGGCGCAGGTTTGCGTATCACCGGAGTTCACCTTCTGTGAAAGCTGCAACTACCAGACCCGCGGTTTGCTTGAAAGCTGCCCCGAATGCGGTTCCCCCGACGTCGTGGGCGAAACTCGCGTGGTCGGCTACTTCAGCAAGGTACAGAACTGGAACAAGTCCAAGCGCTACGGCGAACTGCTCGCCCGTCACGCCGGGAAATATAACATCGTTGAGGCCGAAGAGGCCGAGCCCAAACTCATAACCGCGTAGCAGGAGCAAATACATGTCAGCACAATACCAGATCAGGGTTTTTGGGAAAGAGGGTTGCGACAAATGCCACACCCTCAACCAGCGACTCGACAAGCTACTTGCCAAGGAAGACTTCGCCGACTTTGGCAAGCTCTACTGCGATGTCGAAACCATCGCCGGCCTCGTCGCCTTTTCCGAGGCCGAGTGCATCAATCCCTCGCGCATCCCCGCGATGCTCGTCACCAGGTGGGACGAAGCTGCCGATGAATATGTGCCGGTCAGCACCCCGGAGCCCGGTGCGCAGGATGCGGTCTGCAAAAAAGCCAAGCTCTACCAATACCTCGGCTTGCAGACCGACTATTCCGAAACCGGAAAAGGGCTCATCACCCCTAAAATGATCCAGTCCATTCTCGCCGAAGCAACGGCATAGATTACCACCCCCGATCCGTCAGGTGCGACCTCCTCCCTCCGCGCCTGGCGGGTCACCTTTTATGCAAATGCTGTCGCAGACCCACAAATTGGAAATCAGCAATCGGAAATCAGAAATCTCCTCCGTCTACGCCTATTTGGAAAAGCCCTCGCTAGTGGACTACCCCAAGCATTTCGCGGCAGTCTTCTTTATTAGCGGATGCGGGTTTACCTGCGGGTTCTGCCACAATGCTGCACTAATGGGAAAGAAACAGACCGGGCTTTCCTGGGATAAACTCGAAGCCGCCTGCGCCAAATTTAAGAAGGACTGGGTCAACGGTGTGGTCATTACCGGCGGTGAGCCGACCGGCACCCCGAATTTAGAGGAGCTAATCCTTTTCTTCAAGAAGCGTTTTGGGTTCAACGTCAAACTCGACACCAATGGATCCAATCCTGAACAGTTGGCCGAATGCCTCCCGCTTGTCGACTATGTGGCCATGGATATTAAGTGCGCGCTGCCCACCTACCCCGACTTTGTCGGATTTTCGGATACAGGAAAAATCCAAAGCTCCATCGACCTCATCCGCAGCAAGGCCAAGGACTATGAATTCCGCACCACCGTCATTGAATCTGTTCATACTGACGAGCAGATGGCCGCAATCTACGAAACCGTCAAAGGCGCCAAGCGCTACGCCCTGCAGGCCTTCATTCCGCGCGACGAACTCCCCGAGGAACAATACCGCACGACCCCCCGCACCACTGCCGCCCGTCTGAAAGAACTTCAAATCCTCATGGCGGGTTGCGCCGACGAACTCTGCCTGCGCGGCGCATAGCCCTTTGGAGGGCATAAAAAAAGCCCGGACGATTCCGGGCTTTCGCACTTCGATTAAGACGGTAGGTTAGAAACCTTCCATCTCGCTCAACAGGTCTGCGGCAGATGCATCACCGTCAGCCGCAGCCGGCGCACTTGCCTTTGCCGGGCCCGCTGTCTTGTTGAGGTCGTTCAGATTCTCTTCCATTTGCTTCCAACGCCCTTGCAGACTCTTGTATGCCTCCTGCAGGTCGGCGAGTTCGCTCTCAAGCTCCGACACATTTTGCTGTGCACTCGAAACTCTGGATTTTTCAGAAGAAAGCTGGCTTTCAAGATTACTCACCGTGGATTTTTCACTCGCTAGAGCCGTAGCGGTTTCCGCTTCTTTTGCTTGAGCCGTCTTAATGCGTTCGTTGGCGCTATCGAGTTCGACACCTGCTTTTCGCAATGCGGATCTTTCTTTATCCAAATCCGCTTCCTTATCCACAATCGTTCCCTTCAGGGTTTCGATTTCTTGAAAAGCCGTGTTTAGCTCGGCAATCGTAGCATCGTGTATTTCTTGTTTAACACCGCATCCCGTCAACATGCTTACTGCACATCCAACCACTACCATTGTTGCCATTACTCTCTTTTGCATCTTCAATCTCCTATTGTTAGTATGTAATAGAGTCTACCCCTCAAAACACCCGCAGTATATCTATGGCCGCGCTGAATTCAACCCCTCTTCATAAAAATAATCAGATCAAATCGCAGGCTTCCGGCGGCATCCAATGCCGATCCTTTCCATCCCACTTCACATTGCAACCGATCGGGTTCGTTGTTGGTTCCCCCACGGGTCGCCCCGCAAAATGCTCGGTAAGCGCATCCACGAGCTCGTGGGTGGTGGCAGATTCCCATGCACGCGGGTTGTCGATGGCGCGGCCGGTGTAGATCAGTTTTCGCTCCTCGTTGAAAACGAAGAAGTGCGGGGTCACCAGCGCCCCGTAGGCTTCCGCAATGGCCTGCGCCTCGTCGTGGAGGTAGATCCAGGGGAAGTGGTATTCCTCCATCCGCGCAACCATGTGCTCGAAATCGTCCTCTTCGTAGGTATTCCGGCTATTGGAATTAATGGCAACAAACCGTACGCTCTGATCCAAAAACTGCTCCGCGATAGTTCGCGTATTTTCGTCCGACCCGATCACGTACGGGCAATGGTTGCAGGTAAAGAAAACCAC
>JAUXGY010000152.1 GCA_030621805.1 Kiritimatiellales bacterium
CCGCTTGGCCTCCGACTTCTTTTCGACGAGATCTCCAATCTGTTTGCGGGACGTTAGACCTCTCAGGATCACTTTGCACCCCAAATCGGGGTGCTTATTGATTTAATGCGGAATTAAGCTGACTAAGAGTGTTCCTCGCAGAGGCACTGAGAACGCAGAGGTTCCAAATATTTATCGCTACGGTCTGTGTCTTTAGCGAGCAGGGCGAACGAGCGAGAGAGGGAGCGAGGGATAGATAGATACGACTCAAGTTAATTGGGTATAACGCCTCATTCGGAGGTTAATTATGGAACCATAGCGGAACGTGCAAAACCCTTGGTTTTACCGTTCCACTATTTTCGGTAATCCTGTTGGAGGGTCGCAGGCCTCTGCGACTGGGCAGTGCGGCCACCACCCCTCCAATAAAATATTTAAGGGTCCCGAAAGATTTCTGGCGTTGGAATTACGTGCATCGCGGGAATCCCCGTTCTGCTGTGCTAATCGTATACCGGGCCATAAGCCTGGCACGCACGGAAGTCGGCACCCTCTAGTCCCTCGGTTCCAAACGAGTTCCATGCACTTGGGCGATAAACATCCGCATCCTCCACATTATGCATAAATACAGGGATTCGCAACATGGAGGCCAAGGTAATCAGGTCTGCACCGAAATGGCCCGCACTGAACGCTCCGTGGTTGGCGCCCCAGTTAGCCATTACGGAATAGGTGTCGGCAAAAGCTCCCTTACCGGTCAGACGCGGCGCAAACCAGGTGGTCGGCCAGGTGTTATTCGTACGGTCGTCCAAGATGTTGTGGACCTCTTCGGGGAGCTCGACCGTCCAGCCCTCTGCGATCTGCAAGACCGGACCGAGGCCTTTAACAAGATTGATACGGCTCATAGTGATCGGCATACCCGCTTTGGTCACAAACTTCGACGACCAGCCGCCGCCGGGGAAGTATTCCGTGACGGACGGATGCCATGTCGTGGCATCCAGACACGCTTGTTTTTCTTCCTCGGTGATTTCCCAGAAAGGTTTCATCGTCGGGGTTCCGCCATCGGTCTGCTGGCCGCTTCCATCCAGGGCAGAGGATCCTGAGTTGATCAGATGAATCAGGCCGTCCTTGGCAACGCCGTCGACCTCGAAACCGGTGACACGCTTGATCGCATCGGGACTCCAATAGGTGCGGACATCCGAAAAGACCTGGGCGGCGTTGGTTAACAAGTGGCCAAAGATCATCGGCACGCCGTTAAGCGAATCATTTTCGGTGGCAACGAGGCGCGGCATGCGAATGCCGTTCCAGTCAAAAGAACTATTGGAGATCGCTTCGAGAAAGTCCCCGTTAGCAAAGGTGTCGGTCCAGTGGCGCTGTCCTTGGAATCCAGAAGCAATCGCATTATGGCCCCGAGCTTCTTCCTTAAATCCCATTTCGTCCAATCGGTCGCTACCGAACATAAGGTCGCGGGTAATCAGAGCCATTTTGACGGACATTTCCCACTCCTTGTCCAGATCCTCGCGCGGACGCACCTTGCTGGGCTTGTTGGGGTCCTGGCCCTCCTTGCAGTTTTTCTTTGCCCATGCGAGGGCCGTTTCATACTCGTCGAGGTCGTAGATGCCATCCCGCATCCGGCGGGTGAATTCCGTTAGATCAATGGCCTCGACACGCATGCCGAGGTATTCCTCGAAAAAGTTTTGATCGACGATCGAGCCGACGATACCCATAGAGCAGCCGCCCATAGACAAATAGGATTTTCCACGCATCATTGCAACGGCTAGGCCGGCCTTGGTGAAACGTAACACCTTTTCGCGCACGTCGGCGGGAACGGTGGCATCGCCCGCATCCTGCACATCGCGGCCGTAGATTCCAAAGGCGGGAAGCCCTTTCTGACTATGCCCTGCCAGCACGGCAGCGAGATAAACGGCACCGGGCCGTTCGGTTCCATTGAAACCCCAAACGGCTTTGGGGCGAAGCGGATCCATATCCATCGTCTCAGATCCATAGCACCAGCATGGGGTGACCGTCAGCGAGACGCCGACATTTTCACGATCAAACTTATCCGCGCATGCGGCGGATTCCGCAACGCCTCCAATGCAGGAGTCGGCAATGACACATTCAACCGGTTCGCCATTGGGATACTTTAGGTTTTCAGAAATCAACTTGGCCGCATTCTTGGCCATGTCCATGACCTGATCATCGAGCGATTCACGCACGCCGCCATAGCGGCCATCGATTGTCGGGCGAATGCCGACCTTGGGAAGCGTGGTGATCCAGGTGCGGTCTACAGTATTCAAGGTTGTCATAGTCTCTCCTTCTTTCATGATTAGTATTCATTAAAGCATGGAAACGACAGACTTGGCGGTCAGAATTCGAAGTGGTATATTTTATACATTTCCGGAGAACTCGTATGAAAGAAATAATCAGCTATGGGCGATTCCAGTGCAAAGAACTGACCCCCCACAAAAACCAAGGGATGGAGATCACGTTCATCGAAAAAGGGATTTTAGAATGGTTCGTAGAGGGTCGGGTGGAAAAGATCGAGCCCGGCTCGGTGTTCTTTACCTTACCCTGGCAAGTGCATGGCAGCATTAACCCCCAGGAACCGGAGAACACGATATGGCATGTGCTTTTCCATCTAGAAAAGGACTACCCCAACCCTCGCACCTCCTTCCGATTCCCGAAATCCTTTGGGTTCAACAAAGAAGAAATGAACGTGCTAAGCCATGTCTTCTCGACGAGTGAGCGGCATGCCTTCGGTGCCTCCGCATCGATACGGAACCTGATGCCGGCATTGATTGGTGAGTTGCAAAGCACCCACAAGCTACGCGAGGCCCACGCCGTGACCCTCTTGAGGGGTATTCTGGTCGAGCTCAAAAGAATTGTTGGAGGGGAAATCATTCCCTCCGAGCACTCCAACCGTTCCACGCATCGAGTGCGGCACCTCATTGACCACCTCTCCTCCGATTATAGCCGACAGTGGACGCTGACTGAAATGGCGAATTATTGCGGTATCCAGCGAACACAACTTAGCAACCTATTCCATAAGCTGACCGGAGGAACCCCCATGGAATACCTTTCCCGCATCCGAATGGAACATGCTAAAACCCTACTGCGCGAAACCGACATGAAGGTTATCGATATCGCTTTCGAATGCGGAAGCAGCAGTAGCCAATACTTTGCAAGCACGTTCCGGCACACAACAGGAATGACCCCGTCCGCATTTCGAAAATACTTCAGCGGACTCAGCATGACCGAATTAAAGGACTGGAAAAATATTACCTTTCGCACGGAAGCCGAAGAACAGGCCCGGGTAAAAAAGTTCAGCTCGAACTAGAGCATTTCCTGAACGTTGATTTGAGACGGCCTACTTTTTCACCGGTAGGCTCATGCCGTACATGGAATTGAAGATGACGACGAGGTTGGAGAAGACCATCCCTACGGCGCAGTATTTGGGAGAGAGCCACCCCATTCCAGCGAGGAACATGCCGATGAGATTGTACAGGAACGCCCAGCCATAGTTCTGCCGAATCTTGCGGCGCACCTTGCGCTGCATAAAGGGCAGGTCGCTCAGTTTCCCGATATCAGGAACCATGAAAACGCCATCGGCGCTCATCTTGGCGGGGATCTGCCCAGAGAAGACGGCAAGGCCGAGGTCGGCGGCGGCTAGGGCTTGGGCATCGTTAATGCCATCACCCACCATCATGACGGTCTTACCCTGCTGTTGAAGTACGGCGATTTCGGCCTGTTTGTCGCCACTGCCCATTTCAGCGTGGAAGTGTTCGATTCCCAGTTCACCGGAAACTTGCTTCACAACGGCTTCCCGATCCCCGGAAAAGATAAAGGGTTCAACACCGCCCCGTTTAAGATCGGCCACGAGTTGCTTTGATTCTGTACGGAGGGTGTCGCGCAATCCTACGATAAAATAACATTCTTCGGGGGTGCCAAACATAACGATGGTGGAATTTTGCAAGCGGAGAGGAATCTCGACATCGGGATAAAGGCCCGCACTTCCCGCCATGTAGTGCAACCCATCAACCTTTCCGGAAATGACGGTGCGGGCAATGGTGCGATCCGTCACGGTGCTCGGTGTGCCGATCTGGGCAAGTGCACGAGCGATGGGATGCTCGATGCCGTTTTCGAGTGACGCAAGATGATTGAGAAGTTCCGGCTGTTCATCCACCCGCCAACTGATTTCGTGCACCTCGGGTGTGCCGCGCGTGAGGGTTCCTGTCTTATCGAATACCGCAACCGTTGGCTTAAGCGCCAGCACCGCCCCGTTGAAGATTTGAATCCCCAAACCGCGAACTTTTTCAATGGCGGCGGTGAGCACCATGGGCTCGGCGATCCCGAACGCACAGGGGCATGCCACAATCAGGACGCTAAGCATCCGGATGATGGCTTCGCTCCGGTCGCCCCAGACCAGATTCACAACGAGCACCAATCCGGAAACTACGACCACGACAGGCACAAACACCTGACTGATCCGGTCGCCGAGCGAAAGCTGTTCCTTGCGGGTATTAAAGGCCTCGACGGTACTATCGACCATCTTCTGGATCAGGTTGCTGGTTCCGGAAGCGGGGACCGACAATTGGGCATCATCGGAGAGCAACTTAGCCCCGGCGCCGACATAGTGACCCTGCTCCAGTGCTACGCCGCGCGACTCGCCAGTGATGAGGCTAAAGTCGAACTCCGCCGCCGCCATCAGAATGCCGTCAGTTGGAACAATCTCACCGCGCAACACTTGAAACTCCCGGCCCGGCTGGAGTTCTTCGGTGGCCGCATAATCGTCAGCAGAAACCCGCGCTTTCTTGGGCAGTTGCCATGCGAGCGAGCTGACGCGACGGCTGAGTTTTTTGTAGAAACTACCGGAGATCAGGTTACCCGTTTCAATGAGCATGAGAAGGAGGGCAACCACATCGAAATAAAGGTGAGCAAAGTCGCCAATGAGCATGGAATAGACGGAATAAATCCATGCAGCGGCGGCCGAAAGAAAGACGAGGCTCTCCATGCGGAACTGCCGCATTAGAATCTGACGAATCCCGGCAAGCATTGCATTCCGTGCGGCGTAAAGCGGAACCAACGTGCCAAACACCGCCAACAGAACGGAACAAACCACCTGCATCGCTACGGGAACCTGCCAGCTTTCGGCGGAGTAGACCACGAACGAGAGCATCATGTTGTTAAGTGCGAAGAACCAGCCCGCGCCAAAACGGAAATAGTCGTAGCCTGCGCGTTGCGCATCATCGCCTTCGTAGAACTGATAGCCGAGCGTCTTAATGTTCTGCGCAATATCATCCTTGCCAATCTTCATGGGGTCGTAGGAAAGCGTGCAGGTTTCGGCGATAAAATTGAGGTTAACGTTT
>JAUXGY010000440.1 GCA_030621805.1 Kiritimatiellales bacterium
CAGCGGTCATGGCAAAGGTTTCGACGCCGTGGGCGCTGGGGTCTGCCGCACCGTCGGCGTGGATGCTGACGAAGAGGTCGGCACCGGCTTTGGCGGCCGAGTCGCTGCGCTGCTGCAAGGTCAGATACGTGTCGGTGGCGCGGGTCATCCGAACTTTGATCTTTTTGGCTTCGAGTTGCTTCTTGACGCGGTTGGCGATGGATAGGACGGCCTTTTTTTCGTAGACCTTGCGCTGGCCGATGGCCCCGCTGTCTTTGCCCCCGTGGCCGGGGTCGAGGACGACGGTGCTCGTTTTTCGGGAGGATAGGTAGGCATAGGAGCGCAGGATGGGGTCGATGCTTTTTTTGAAGTCGACTTCGCGGAGAGCCCATTTTCCGCCGGACTTGCGGCAGGGGTGGTGCAGCCAAACCATGATGCCGTTGACCCATGCCCGGCGGCTATTGGTCTCTACCTCGATGCTGTTCCACTTGTTTTTCATCACGACTTTCTTGCCGGAAGTGGTGGTGGCCATGGAATAGAGCCGGGCGATATAGGCGAGCGAGACCCTCTCGGAAGAGGACGCGGCCAGGGCCGGAACTCCGGCGCCTGCTAGTAGAACGACGTTGGAAAGGAAGAGCTGTCTAGTTGTTAAATGCATTTAAACCTCAAGGGATGAAGCTACTAAAAAAGGATTATGTTTGGAAAGAGCCGAATGAATCAGGTTTAATCGACCCCATGAGATTTAAGGGAGTCAGCGAGCTGCTCGCCTCGGGGTTGCGCAAAGGGATCGTCGGCATTGCCATGGTGATGCTCGTCGGTGTCGTTGGCTATCGTCTGATCGAGGGATGGAACTGGTCCGACAGTCTGTACATGACGATCATCACGGTTTCGACCGTAGGGTTCGGGGAGATCCATCCCCTGTCCGGGCCGGGCATGGTCTTCACCGCCCTGCTCATTTTTTTCGGGGTGGGCTTGATGGCTTTCTGCCTGACCCGCCTCGTTGAATTCCTGTTCCAGCGCAGCCTGACCAATGTCTTAGGGAGAAGAAACATGATGAAGAAAATCGGCCAATTGAAACAGCATTCCATTATCTGCGGCTATGGACGCACCGGCAGCCGCGTGGTGGCCGAGCTGCAAGCCGCCCGGAAACCTTTTGTGGTGATTGAGGAAGATGCCGATATTATCAATCGCCTCGGCGAACAGGGCATTCCGCACATTGCCGGCGACGCCACCGAAGAAGAAACCCTCGAAGCCGCCAATATCCACCGGGCCGATTCGCTCGTTGCCGCCCTCGACAGCGATCCCGAGAATCTGTACCTCACCCTCACTGCCAGCGGTCTCTGCGCGGATCTGCGCATCATCGCCCGCGTCCACGACCCGGAAAGCTCCCGCAAGTTCCACAAGGCCGGTGCTCAGCGGGTGGTATCGCCCATCTCCAGCGGGGCCAGCCAGATCGCCCAGCTCATCACCCGCCCCTCGGTGGTCGACCTCGTCGAGCTCGTTACCGACGATAAAAATATTTCCCTGCAGGTCTTTGAATATCCGATCGGTGAGGAGAGCGCCATGCTGGGCAAGACGCTGGCCGAGGCGCGCGTACGGCAAACCCTCGGCGGCATGGTGATTGCCATCAAACACCACAACGATCGCACCGCCTTCGATCCCGGCCCCGACACCCGCCTTAAGCTTGGCGATACGCTCGTTGCTCTCCGCCAACCCGAAACCGAGGAGTAGCCATGGCCCTGCTTGAAACTCGCTTCGATTCGCAAACGCTCGACCTCTCCCTCGGCATGAACGTAATCCTGCCCGAGCATCCCGATGCGTGGAACGAGCCGCCCGCGGTGCTCTACCTTTTCCACGGCCTCTCCGACGACCATACCATCTGGAGTCGCCGCACCTCCATCGAGCGCCATGTTCGCGACTACCCTCTCGTGGTCGTTATGCCCGATGTCCACAAAAGCTTCTACTGCAACATGGCCCATGGCTCCAACTATTGGGCCTTCGTCTCCGACGAGCTGCCGATGCTCGTGGAGCGCTGGTTCAACATCTCCCGCGACCCCGCAAAAACCTTCGT